>JAJYKZ010000033.1 GCA_021788105.1 bacterium | reverse complement strand
TTGCTGGCACATCCGTGGCGGTTTTTTGTTTTCCGGAAGAAAGGTGGCAACACGGAAGTTTTTTTAAGACTCTTCGTCCTTTTGCGCAAACTTATTTTGCGCGCGAGGACGGGGAGTTTTTTGTTTTTAGATCTTTAAAAAGTAACAAAGTAAGAAAGTAACAAGGAGGAAAATAAATGGAAGAGAAAAAGATTTGTCTTGTTTGCGGGAATGAGATGATTTTGCAACAGCCGCCGGGTTGGTGCATGGAAAGGGAATGGGTTTGTGAATATTGTAAGGAAAACAAAAAGAAGGAAAAGGAGAAAAAAATGAAAGATAATAGCTTTTATGGTTTTCGGGAAAAAGGTATAGGCAAAAAATTTCAAAGTTTTGCCTTGGAAATTGTTGCTGGATGCCAATTGAGATGCGGGAATTGCTATCGAGATTTTCATGAAAAAACTGATCCTATGCCTTCGGATTTTATTTCGCGGATGATTGCGGAAGCTAAATCAGAGGGTTTTGCGGAACTGGTTTTTATTGGAGGAGAACCGACTTTGCATCCGAATCTGGCGAAACATTCAGAAGAAGCTTTGGAAACGAATCTGTCTCCCATACTTTGCACTAACGGTATCCGTTTGGCCAACAAAAAGTATTGCGAGCGGATCGTCCTTGACGGTTCAACTGTTGTCATTCACGGTATGCTTCCTGTGCCCGGCAAAATTATGAACAAACATGTAAAAGTAGATGGCTATCAGGAAAAATTGCATTCTGCTTATAAAAATCTTGAAGAGTTGAGGACGCGTCGTAATTTTACGATCGTTGCGGAAGCGGTTGCAATTAAGCCGTTTCTTCCATATCTTCTTGATTTCCATAAATTTTGCCGAAACAATGGGTATGTTCCTTTTGTCGAATTGAATCGAAGGGGGAATAGCGGTTTTGCCAACGAATTATCTGCTAGCCCCGAGGAGTTGAAAAACTTATTTATCCAACTGCAGGAATGGGATAAGGATAATGCTCCTGAAAAAGCGGACAGTTTGCTGACACCGCCGGCTTATGGAAATAAATGCACTATGTCTATAACCGGACTGCATGTAAAAAATTTCGGAAACGGCAATTACGGCGAAGTCTATTCCTGCTGTGCCCAGACCATATGCCATGGTGATTTGCGGGAAAAATGTCTCGGGGAAATAATTGCCGATCCGACCATGCAGGTTTATAAAAATCAGGACGAATGGATTTCTGGCCCGTGCAAAACCTGTTCTCATTATCCGATTTGCAAGGGCGGATGCCGAGGAGAAGCAGTTTTAACTTTCGGCTGTCCGCGGGCATCCTGTCCTGTCTGCTGGCACATTTCCCAGGAGATCAGGAGTGATACAGGAAAAATGATGCCAGAAACTTGCAACGGCTGCGTTTTAGAAGGAAATTCTTCTTGCGGCCCGAAGAGATAAAAGCCGGGAGGCGAGAATTCGCCTCCCGATAAAATTTAATTTTTTTAATTTTTAAATATATGAAAAAAAAGAATAAAAATTTTTCAGAATTCAAAAAAGTTCTAAAAATAGAAAAAATTTTGGGAATTTATTTTTCTGACAAATTGCCGAAAAAATTCCGCTATTATAAAAACGCTGCCGCTTGTGTTTTGCTTTCATATGCGTTCAATTCGCGCGAGGCAATTGTTTTTGATTCCAAAAAATATCACCAAACTTGTTCTGGAGCTGATTTTTTTCTGAAATTTAAAAAATTTTCCAAAAAAGAAATCAGCGATATTTATACAAAAAAAGAGCATGTTTTTAAAAATAATCTAGCTTGCAAAAAATTTTTAAAATTACTACCAGAACTCTCGAAAGAAATAAAGGTGAAATCGATCATTTTAAATCAAATAAATAATATCAATGAGAAGCCAGGCATCGTAATGTTATTAGTCATACCAGCGCAAGCGGGTCGTATATTGGGACTTTTAAATTTTTCCAGTTATAAAGAAGTGGAAATTTTTCCGAGCCAGCCAACCTGCATTTCTTTGTTTGCCCCAATAACAAATAGTAAGCCTCACATAAATTTCATTGATTATTATGACAGATATTATCAGGGAAAACAGAGCGACAGATATTTATGGTCTGAAAACGAAATGATAATTTCACTGAGTTTTGATGATTTTAAAAAAATCTTAGAAAATGTTCACAAGAGTCCGCATGGGTCATTTAAGATAGAAGACGCTAATATGTAAACCAGTATTTGGCAAATAAAACACTTTATATTAAACTTAAAACATGAAACAATCTAAACTTTTTACCAAAACCCAAAAAGACGCGCCGAAGGACGAGGTGAGCTTGAACGCCCAACTTTTGATTCGAGCCGGCTTTGTGGATAAATTGATGGCTGGCGTTTACACTATGCTGCCATTGGGATTGCGTGTTATGAAAAAAATTGAAAATATTATTCGCGAAGAAATGAACGGTATTGGCGGACAAGAAATTCTGATGCCATCTCTTCACCCAAAAGAAAATTGGACCATAACTGGTCGTTGGGATACGATGGATGATTTGTATAAAGTTAAAGATTCGAGCGATCGTGAAATGGCACTCGGACCGACACATGAAGAAATTGTTGTTCCGCTGGCTCATAAATTTATAAATTCCTATAAAGATTTGCCTTTTGCCGTTTATCAGTTCCAAAATAAATTCCGAATGGAGTTGCGGTCTAAATCGGGAGTACTTCGAGGAAGAGAATTTATAATGAAAGATTTATATTCTTTTCATATTAGCGAAGAGGATTTGAATAAATATTACGAAAGTGCCAAGCAGGCGTATTTTAGAATTTTTGAAAAAGCAGGCTTGAAAGATAAAACGCATTTAACATTTGCATCAGGCGGTTCTTTTTCGAAATATTCGCATGAATTTCAAACAGTGACTTCGGCTGGTGAGGATATAATTTATGTTTGCCAAAAATGCAACATCGCTGTTAATAAAGAAATAATTGATGAAACGAATAAATGTCCGGAGTGTGATTCTTCAGATTTTCAAGAAGAAAAAGCTATTGAGGTCGGGAATATTTTTAAATTGAATACTAAGTTTTCTGTCCCATTTGATTTGAGTGTGATGGATGAAAAAGGGGAGAAAAAAACAGTGATAATGGGTTGTTACGGTATCGGCCTTGGGCGGCTTATGGGAACAGTGGTTGAAGTTCATCATGATGCAAAAGGAATGATTTGGCCGGAAGCAGTGGCGCCGTTCAAAGTTCATCTGATCAGTCTTGGCAAAAACGAAGAGGCGGAAAAAATTTATGCCGAATTGCAAAAAAATAATATCGAGGTTTTGTTCGATGACCGCGATGAATCGGCCGGCAAGAAATTCGCTGATGCCGATTTGATTGGAATTCCGTACCGCGTGGTGGTGAGCGGAAAATCAATGCAAGCCGGCGGAGTGGAAGTGAAAAAACGGAACGAAGAAAAAAGTGAAATTATTGAAATGACATATTTGCTTCAGAAATTAAAGTAAAAAACAATCATGTCATCCTGAGCTTGATTCGGGATCTGCTTTTTTATATAATTAGATTCCGGATTAAATCCGGAATTACTTTTCTTATGAAAATTACACTTAGTAAATACGCCGGGTTCTGTGAAGGTGTGGACCGGGCGTACAACATGATCAAAAAAATGGCTTCGGATCCCAAAGTGAAAAAGCCGATTTTCGTGCTGGGAGCGCTGGTGCATAACGAGGACGCGGTTAAGAGCTTGGAGAAGCTGGGCGTGGTGACAATCTCGGGCAAGAAAGATTTTTTTTCCGCCATAGGCGGATCGGCCTATGGCCGAAAAGATAAGATCGGCACCTTGGCCATCACGGCGCATGGAATGGGACCGGAAATTTATGATTTTGCCAAAAAGAAAAATATTGATCTGGTTGATACGACTTGTCCGCGCGTTATTAAAGCACAAAGATTGGCAAAATTATTTTCCGAAAAAAAATATCAGCTGGTGATTGTCGGGGAAAAAGATCACAAAGAAGTAAAGGGAATTTTTGAATGGGGAAAGAAGCAGGCCCAGTTCGTGAAAAAAGAAAACGATTTTAAAAAATTAAAACTTGATCCGAAAAAAAAGATTGCAGTTATTTCTCAAACTACGCAAAATCAGGAATTTGTAAGGCATGCTTGGGACGTGCTCCGGAAAAAATATTTGAAGGTGGAGATCGTCGATACACTTTGTCTGACAACTCAGAATCGTCAAGGCGAGGTGCGCAAAAGGGCGATGAAAAACGATGCGGTGGTTGTAATCGGTTCTCCGACCAGCGCCAATTCCACCCGGCTTTGGGAAATTTCCCGAGAAATAAATCCGAAATCATATTTTATCGAACGGAAGAATCAGTTGAAAAAAAACTGGTTTAAGAACTGTCAAACAATTTGGGTGACGGCCGGCGCTTCCACCCCGAAATGGATAATTGCAGATGTGATAGAATATCTTTCCGGATTAGAGTAAATTGGCTCTTTAACAAATAGTGTGTTGAATTAACATAAAGAGTGGGATAAAAGCGAGGGTTACTTTGGCGATATAGTTCTGTATATTTCGAAAACCGAACGACATTCTTTTGATCATTTTGATCTTGG
>JAJYKZ010000017.1 GCA_021788105.1 bacterium | reverse complement strand
ATTCATAAAAATTCACAGCCTAAATTATTTTTTGAATTGGAAAAACTATATGGCAATTGTTATGGCCGAGTCAGAAACTTTCCCAAACTGGACAAACATCTTCTGGGCAAAGAAATCTTGCAATTTCTGAATGAAACACATAAATATTCCCTGGCTTCAATTTACAATTATTCCTATCTTCCTCTAGCCAGCGCCAATTTTGATCTGTTTAAAAAATCACTGCTTATTGCTTTGGACAGAAAACTCATCACTCATGGCTGGTATTCCGTTCAACTGGAAATTATTGTTTCAATTGGCAAACAAATTGGTGATTGGGTCAAAAAAACAAAACGTCCGAAGTGCTAAGCGGACGCGCAAACGGTTGTTGTCATTGGAGTTGTCGGCATTGTTGGAATTGAGGTTGAAGCCATCGTCGTTCGAGTTGGCGTTGGCGGCTGAAACTAGCACTGTTCCATCCGTATTTTCAAAAAGAAAATTTCTTTTCATTTTATAGCCGGTCGTTTCCGGCCTCTGTTTGGACGCTACAATAAATTTCATTATTCTCCATCCCTGGAACCGCACTGAACTTCGGGTTTTGTTATGAGGAAGGCATCGCGTACGAATACCTTGCTGAACTCAAGATTATTTTAGCATTTCCCGTTTCATTCTCAAAATTTTAGATAAAAAAAGCCCGCGAGTGTTTCATCGCAGGCCGGAATCTGAAAAAATTTTTTATCCAAATCCGGAATCCTTTTCGTCCGAGGCGGACGAAAAATCTGAACCCGAAATTACAAGCGGACGCGCAAACGGTAGTAGTCATAGGAGTAGTCGGCATTGTAGGAATAGAGGTTGAAGCCATCGTCGAGCGAGTCGGCGGAGGCGGCTGAAACGGACGGAGTTACTCCTTTATCGCGATGATCCACTATCGCCATCAGCCATTCCCAAAATTTACGGCTGATATATGATTTATCCTTTTCATACAGTTGCCTGGCCATAACAACCTCCTCCTCGGGATTCGTGAAACTGATCTTATTAGCGATAGCGCCAATAAATGAACGCGGATTTTCAACCACTTCGCCATCCAGATTGACCAGTTTTTGATCCGCCGGAATATCCTGACGAGTATCGGTAAAGAAAAACTCGACTTTGTTGGATTTTTGTTTGGGAGCCGGGCCATTCGCGTCAAGAATTCGGATAAATTCCTTAATCCAGTCTGATTTCAAATCTTCAACATTGAAATCCGAACATTTGACCGGCAAAGCTCTTTGCAGAAGTTCTTCGAGTTCCAGCTCAGTCCACCTTTCAGCTCCGGTCTTTGCCCAAATGTTCATTCCGCTAGAATCAAGCAATTTATGAAAAGCCTGCTGAAAAGCCGTCATCTTTGTTTCCTCTGCGGAAAGTTCAGAGGTAACAACAATCTCAATGCCGTTGACACAGCCATTTTTAAAGCCAGCTTCAATGGCCTTGAGTAATTTCGCGTCCTTGGTTATTTTTGAGCGGTCGATTTTTAAATCGGAGCCATAGATTTTCTGCCAGAATTTTTCCTGGTCATCAACGGCTTTTTCCAAATTAAAGTCAATACCTCTCTCCTTGAGCTTATCCCTGAGCTGTTCGAAATTGAGAATTTCTGACATTTCCTTGTTGGTTTCCGGCCGGCCTTCGATTTCGGCCAATTCGGATTTTTTGGCCGCCACATCAGCAAGAAGCTCGTCGCGCTTTTTATCCATTTCAAGCGCTTCCCCTTGAGCTTCATTGGTCATCTCTTCTTTTTTAGCGAACAGTCCCGCCTCAAACATTTTACGATCCATAATATTACGCCCCCTTAAATTGTTTATTTATTTTAGCCTTTGATAAAGGTTTTTATACTATTGTGCTTTAAGTATAGCAAAAAATAATGGTTTTGTCCAGTTTTTTTTCGTCGTTTCCTCCTCTTTTCAAAAGCCTTCTCCGATGCTATTCTAAATTTATGAAACAACGCATCTTTTCCGGCGTTCAACCGAGCGGCAATCTCCACATCGGCAACTACTTGGGCGCCATCAAAAATTGGGTGGAACTTCAGGACGAATACGAGTCCATTTTTTGCGTGGTCGATCTGCATGCGATCACTGTCCCGCAAGATCCGGAAACGCTCCGCAAAAAGACGATCGAGATTGCCAAAATTTATCTGGCGGCCGGCATCGATCCGGAAAAATCTTCCATCTTCATCCAATCGCACGTGCCGGAACACGCCGAACTGGCTTGGATTTTAAATACGATTGCAAAAATTCCGGAGTTGGAAAAAATGACGCAATTCAAAGACAAATTGCAAAAAGAAAGCAGAGAAAGCGCCAGTGTCGGACTCTTCGATTATCCCGCATTGATGGCCGCCGACATTCTTTTGTATAACACCCAGACCGTTCCGGTCGGTGAGGACCAGATTCAGCACATTGAGCTCACCCGAACTTTGGCTAAACGATTCAATCACCGCTTCGGAGATACTTTCATTATTCCTGAACCGTTCGTGCGAAAAGAAGGAATGCGGATTATGGGCTTGGACGACCCAATCAAGAAAATGAGCAAGTCGGCTAAATCAGAATATAATTATATTTCTTTGATTGATTCCGAAGAAACCGTCCGCCGCAAAATCAAAAAGGCGGTCACCGACTCCGGCACGGAAATCGTCTATAGTGATGATAAACCGGCCCTCAAAAATTTGATCAATATTTATTCTTTGCTTTCAGAAAAATCTTCCAAAGAAATCGAACAGATGTATGCCGGCAAAGGTTACGCCGATTTTAAAAATGATCTGGCCGAAGTGATCATCAATTTCTTGAAACCTTTCCAGGAAAAAATAAATGCTCTTTCTGACGAAAAAGTTTTGGAAATCCTGAAACAAGGCGCGGAAAAAGTCCGGCCGCTCGCCAAGCAAAAATTGGATGAAGTAAAAAAGAAAATCGGATTCGTGTTATAAATTTCTTTTACTTCAAAATAAAAATCCCAAAGCAAATGGGATTTTTAATTTTTTTGAAAAGATTTGGGAAAAGAAAAGTGGCGAAGAGAACTTTGCTGACAAAAGAAAGTTGAAATCGTAATTATCCTCTGATCATCTTCAATAATTCATCCCTCTTCTCTTCCATCAAAGTCTCCGATCGCGCTTCAACATTCAGCCGGATCAAAGGTTCGGTGTTCGATCCGCGCAGACTGAATCTCCAATCCGAAAAATCGATCGAAACACCGTCCTGCTCGTCAATCTTGACCGCGTTCGAAGAATAAATTTCCTTGGCCTTGGCGATAATTTCTGAAACATCGTTAACCGGACTATTAATTTCTCCGCTGACAAAATATTTCTTCCAGAATGTTTCATGCATAATTTCCGAAAGAGTCTTTTTCTGATCGGACAAAAATTCCATCATCATGACCAAGGGAATCATTCCGTTGTCGCAATAGAAATAATCCCGGAAATAATAATGCGCGCTCATCTCACCTCCAAAAACCGCGTTCTCTTTGCGCATCCGTTCTTTAATGAAAGAATGTCCCGCCTTGGTTGCAATGTCTTGTCCTCCGTTCGCCTTGACCATATCTTCAATCGCCCAAGTGAGCCGAGTGTCGTGGATGATTGCTTCGCCGGAATTCCGGCTTAAAAATATTTTGGCCAACAAGGCTGTTACAAAATATCCTTCGATAAACTCGCCTTTTTCCGTGAAAAAGAAACAACGATCGGCGTCCGCGTCCCAGGCCACTCCAAAATCCACTCCACTTTCGGCGACGAGCTTTTTCATTTCGTTCCGGTTTTCCGGAATCAAAGGATCGGGCCGGCCTTTGGGAAAATTGCCATTCGGATCATAATTCAATTTAATCACTTCCATTTCCGTTCCTTCCAACAACTTGCTCAAAGCCCTGCCCGCCACTCCAAAATTGGGATTAGCCACGATTTTGAATTTCTTTAGCTTGGAAAAATCAGCAAAAGTTTTTATCTTGGCCACATAATCGTCAAGAATATTTTTCTTTTCAACAAGCTCCGGATTTATTTCTCCCTCCAAAACATCTTCCGAAAAATCATAGCTGAAGGCCGTGTCACGAATTTCAAACAAGCCCGAATCGGAAGAAATCGGCTTGGATTCTTCGCGCACTATCTTCATACCATTATATTCTTTCGGATTGTGCGAAGCAGTGATGGAAAATCCTCCGGCGTAACCGTAATTGGCCACCGAAAAATAGAGCATATCGGTCGAAATTTCTCCCACGTCGATCACTTTCACGCCCGCGTCCGTCACAGCTTTGATGGCCGCTTTTTTAAGCAAGGGAGAAGAAAGGCGGACATCGGAACCAATCACCAATTCCTTCGGTTTCAAAAATTCGCAGATGGCTTTGGCGATCTTATACACGCCCAGCTCGTCTATCTCGTCCGGATAAATCCCCCGAATATCATAGGCCTTGAATATTTTTTCTTCCATATTTTTTAATATTTTATAATTACAACTTTATTTTACCTTTTTAAGCCAAAACAAGCAAAATTGAAGAAGATTGTAATAAATTGTAATAAAATAAAAGAAAGAAAATCACCTTCAAAGGAGGAAGCTATGAAGATAAGCCATACTATTCGCAGAGGCCACATGACGTTGGATCTTAAAGCAGAAAGCAAATCGGAATCAGACAAGCTTGCGAGAATCATTAAACTCCTCAAGTCAGATTCCGCCAATTACGAGCTTATTTTAAAAACAAAAGATACGGGTTTGAACATTATCCTGTTTTTCAGAAATAAAAGCGCCAAACTGGGATTTTCATTAAAATTCAAAACTTGTTTGGAGGAGATCGAAGAAGATATGGAAATACAGGAAGTGCTACAGTTCCTTAAAAATCAAGAAAAGAAAAAGGCCTACTTAAAATTAGGTTCGGAAGTAATATCGAAAAATATTTGCAAGGAGGCCAGTTTTCATTTAGAACTTAGAGAGTGAGAGGCTAAGCCACGTCTTAGCCTCTCTTATTTTTGATTAAAATCAAATATTGTTATAGAATTTATTAACAGATAAATTTTTAAATCAAGACATAAACACATATTTATGAAGATAGGAATTGTCGGGCTGCCGAATGTGGGAAAATCCACTCTTTTCAAAGCCCTCACCAAAGTCCAAGTCGACATCAATAATTATCCTTTCTGCACCATCGAACCGAACGTTGGCATCGTTAAAGTTCCCGACGAACGCCTGCAAAAACTTTTCGAAATGTCCCATTCCAAAAAAACCATCCCGGCCATCGTCGAATTCGTCGATATCGCCGGCATCGTCAAAGGCGCCGCGGAAGGCGAGGGTTTGGGCAATAAATTTCTGGCTAACATCCGTGAAGTGGACGCAATTGTCCAGGTCGTCCGTGTTTTTTCCGCCAAAGGCGGATCCGCCTATGGCGGAGAAAATATAACTCATATTTATGAAACTATCGATCCGGAAAGGGATATCGAAGTTATCAACACCGAACTGGTTTTGGCCGATTTGGAAACCATTCAGAAAGTAAAAACGCGCTTGGAAAAAGATGCGCGCGGCAATAAAAAAGGAGCACAAGAACAACTTTCTGTCGTGGAAAAAATAAGAACAATTTTGGAAGCCGGAAAGTTAGCCAACGAAACACAACTGGATCTGGAAGAAGAAAATACCAAAATTGTCGTCCGCGAGCTTTCCCTGCTCACCATGAAGCCTTTCCTGTATGTCTATAATGTTGTCGACATAAATAAAAAATTATCAGACAACCTGGAATCGCGTCCGCACGTCAAACTGGACATCAAAATCGAAGAAGAATTGATCGAGATGAGCAATGAAGAAGCGGAGGAACTGGGAATAAAATCCAATATCGATTCGTTGATCGTAGAAGCTTACAACCTTTTGGGACTGATTACCTATTTCACAACCGGCGAAGATGAAACGCGCGCTTGGACTATCAAAAAGGGCTGGAACGCTCCGATGGCTGGCACTGCCATCCACACCGATTTTAAGGAGAAATTCATCCGTGCGGAAGTAATCCAGTGGAACAAATTACTCGAAGCCGGCTCTTGGTCAAAAGCCCGCGAACTCGGCACATTACGCCTGGAAGGCAAAGATTATATTGTCCAAGACGGAGATGTGATCGAATTTAAGATTTAAACCTTGACTTTAAATCAACTTCCTGTTAAACTAACCACAACCTAAAAAGTCCAATAATTCTCTCGCTTTGGTCCGCCGAAGTCTTAACGAAGTCAACCTAGACTAAAGATAAGAGAATAGAAATCCGTAAGGTTTGGGCTTTTTGCGGATTTTAATTTTTAATCAAACAACGTAAATGCGTTACGAACTATTTTACCTGGTCGGAGCTTCCAAAGAAGCCGAACTGGAAAAAATCAAAGAAGAAGTGAACAATTTCATCACTTCCGAAGGCGGAGTTTTTGAAGAAAAACGAACCGAAGAAAGAAGGAAACTGGCTTACAAAATTAATCACGAAACTCACGGCACTTACATCGCCCAAAGATTCGAACTGGAAAATCCGGAAATAATCCAAATTATTACCCCAAGACTGAACCTGCAAGCGGAAATTTTGCGATCCATAATCAGCAAAGCCTCCGAGCTGCCCGAACTTCAAACCAAGGAAGAAAGAATAAAGGCCGGAGAAAAACAGATCCATAAAAAAGAAGAAACACAAAAACCCGTCTCTCCGGCAGCAGAAGAAAAAAAGAAGCCGGCCGAGGAAGATATCGATAAAAAATTGGAAGAAATATTAAATATTTAAACAAAAAATATGAACGTAAACAAAGTAATTTTAGTCGGACGACTGACGCGCGACCCGGAGGTTCGCAATACTCCTTCCGGCCAGACCGTTTCTACCATAAGCATAGCCACCAACCGCTTTTGGAAAGACAAGAACGGACAAAGACAGGACAAGACCGAATTTCACAACATCGTTCTCTGGGGAAGACTGGCTGAAATCGCCGGGCAATATCTGTCGAAGGGCCAAGAGGCTTTCATTGAAGGCAGGCTGGAAACCAGAAAATACACTGCCAAAGACGGAACCGAAAGAAGAATAACCGAAGTTATCGCCGAGAATATGCAATTGGGAGCCAGGGCCCAAGGAAACAACAATAACAATTCTTTCACTCCCCGTCCGGCAGCCGCTCCGGCGCAGAACTCCAACAATGCCCCCCAAGAACAAGAGGTTGCGGAAGAAATTCCAACCATCAATCTTGACGAAGAACAAGATGAGGTCAGAATTGAAGACGTGCCATTTTAAACTGTTTAATAAATAATTATGCAACAGAATTATAATAACAATTCAAACATAAAAACTGAGAAGAAAGTTTGTTACTTTTGCGAAAATAAGATGGATAAAATAGATTTCAAAGATGCCTATCTTCTGAGAAGATTTATGAATTCCCAGGGGAAAATTTATCCGCCCAAGCGCCACGGAACTTGCGCCAAACATCAAAGAACCCTGGCTAACGCCATCAAAAAAGCCAGGACCATGGCATTGGTCCCGTTTGTCGTAAAATAATAACCGCGTGAAAAAATTATGTTGAATCTAAGTGAAATAAAATCTGGAAAAAATATCGTTCTCGATGGATCGCCTTACGCCGTTCTCTATCACGAACATTCAAAAACCGGGCGCGCCGGTTCCGTTTTGCGCACCCGAATTAAAAATCTGATAACGGGAGCTGTCCTGGAAAAGACATTTCAAGGCGCCGACCAAGTGGAAGAAGCCGACATTGCCAAATCCAAGGCCCAATATCTTTACAAAGAAGGTGAAAATTATTCTTTTATGGATAATGAATCGTATGAACAATTCTCACTTCCCGGAACAGTATTGGGAAACACCATAAACTATCTGGTAGAAGGAACGGAAATTGTCGTCCTTAATTTCAACAGCACTCCGATCAACATCGAAATTCCGGTCAAAATGAAATTGAAAGTCGTCGAAGCTCCGCCGGGAATCAAGGGCAATACGGTTTCGACCGGAGGAAAAGTTGTCACGCTTGAAACCGGCATGAAAATTTCCACTCCTCTCTTCGTGAATGAAGGCGATGAAATAATCGTCAACACGGAAAAGGGAGAATATGTCAGCCGCGCCTAGATTACAAAATGCTTTTACAAATTAAAAATTCCTCGAAGAGGAATTTTTAATTTGGCTTGTAAAATTTTTCTAACGGAACAGTCCCGCGTTTCCCATGATTGTAATGATCATGAGCGGCATCAGTCCGACGAGAATGGCGAAATTAACTTCTTCTCTTTTCGCCTCCTCCTTCGCCCGTTTTTCGCAGTGCGGACACACTTGTTTTTTTTCCATGGATTTTTATTTTAATTATTAAATACAAAAAAGCGGGCATTTGTTCACCCGCTTTCTTATTGATATATCCATTATACACTACTAAAACCAAAAAGTCAAATTACTGCGCCGCCTGTTCCTCAGCTTCTTTCACTTTCTTTTTTATTTCTTTCACAATCTCTTTCATGAGTTTCGGATCATTTTTTAAAGTTAGTTTGGCCGCCTCTCTTCCCGCCCCCAATTTAATGTCTCCGAATGAATAGGAATTTCCTTTTTTCACGATCGCTTCGTATTTGACAGCTGTGTCCAGAATATCTCCGGAAGCGGAAATTCCTTCATTGTACATAATGTCGAATTCGGTCGCTTTGAATGGAGGAGCGACTTTATTCTTTACAATTTTTACTTTCACCCTATTGCCGACAATGTCTTCGCCCTTTTTGATCTGCGCCGCCCTCCGCACTTCCACGCGAACGGAAGAATAAAATTTTAGCGCATTTCCTCCGGTGGTCGTTTCCGGATTGCCGAACATCACGCCTATTTTCATTCTGATCTGATTGATAAAAATTACCGTACAGTTTGATTTAGCAACAATAGAAGTTAATTTGCGGAGAGCCTGCGACATCAAACGCGCTTGCCTGCCGATATGCTGGTCGCCCATCTCTCCTTCAATTTCCGCTCTTGGAACCAAGGCTGCTACCGAGTCGACAACAATCACGCTAATCGCTCCGGAATTAACCAAAGTCTCCACGATGTCCAAGGCCTGCTCGCCGTTGTCCGGCTGGGAAATTAGAAGATCGTTGACATTAACGCCTATTTTTTTGGCATACTCCGGATCCAGTGCGTGTTCGGCATCCACAAACGCCGCCGTTCCGCCAGCCTTCTGGGCGTTGGCAATAATATGCAAAGTCAAAGTTGTTTTTCCGGAAGATTCAGGGCCGTAGATTTCAATTATTCTTCCGCGGGGAATTCCGCCGATTCCCAGCGCCAGGTCGAGAGAGATTGATCCAGTCGGAATGGATTCCACATCCACTTTTTTGACGTCCCCCAATTTCATAATCACTCCTTCGCCGAATTTTTCCTTGATCGAATCGACGACGGTTTCTATTGATTTGTTTTTTTCACTCATGCTTTTTATTTTAATTTATTTAAATTAATTTTCGAGCTACAGTGATATTATATCACTAACTAAAATTTATGCAAATCAGAATTTAGTATCCTTGGTAAAAGTGACGTCACGGACCGGACCGGCACCGCTCCCCAAGGCGCCCAGATCTTTGCCGTTGAATTTTATAAAAGTAGCGTCGGCTTTTCCGGAATTTATGATTAGTTTATTTTGCGCGCTGAAAGTTTGCATGGCTCCGGAAAGCATAGTTCCGCTAAAAACCGAATTTCCGTCCGCTTCCACGCTCAGCCACACCGGCCCGGGATTGACCGTAACCTCGATTTCAATCCCCGCGCTAGTCGTTGTTTTGCCTGCGTCGCTGCCGCTTCTTTGATCGGCTGATGAGTTTGCGCCGCTGGAACCGGCGGGCGGACCAGAAGCGTTATTTTGTCCGTTCAAATTATTTTCCGGATTTGTTCCGGAGTTGCTTGCGGAATTATTGCCATCATTCGCGCCAGCCTTGTTTGCATTATCATGATAATTAGATTGTACCGCGAACGATTGGGAAACTTTTTTTCCAAACCTGTTTACCGCTTCGACATCGATCGTATTTTCTCCGGATTGCAAGGTTAGATCCTCCTGAAATTTTCCTTCATCATTGACTAATATGGGCTGGCTGTTGATGAACAACTGGGCGTCTTTATCCGTAACGCCTTCCACCGAAACAGTATTTCCGTTGACTGTGGCATTTTGCTGCGGATTAAGAACTACCAGCCGCGGAGCGCTGGCAAACGCTCCCAATTCCCGATAAATATAGAAAGCGCCTGCCAAAAAAATGATTACCGCCAATCCGGTCGCAATAATTTTCGGAGTAAAAACGAAAGATGAAATATTTATCGGCTTCGGTTTTTTGTCCAAAGGTTTTTTATTTTTCCTTTTGTCCAAATTTTTTTTGATGCCTTTTTCTTTTTCGTAAAGTTTCAGCAAAACATTCTCGTCAACTGCCAAAAATTCGGCGTAGCTTTTCAGAAATCCCCGGACATAAACATCGACCGGAAGCTTGTCGAATTTCCCTTCTTCAAGATATTCCAAATATTTGATTTGGATCTTGGTGACCCGGGACACTTCTCCCAGGCTGATTCTCCTTTCGCTTCTGATTTTTTTCAGTTTTTCTCCCAGCGTCAGCGTTCCGACGCTTTTTTTGATAAAGCCGTTCATATCGGAAATTTTTAATTTCAAATTTAAATTTGCCATTTATCCCGTACCGATTGATCTTCGATCGCGCTATCGTAATTGATCGACTCCTGCGGAGTGTTTTTTGCCGCGTAAACTTCGCGCGGCTTGGCTCCATCGGCCGGACCGATCACGCCATTATCTTCCAAGATATCCAACAACCTGGCCGCTCGCGCATAACCCACGCGCAATCTTCGCTGCAACAGCGAAGCTGAGGCTTTTCCAGCCCTAATCGCCTCTTCTTTGGCCGCTTCGTACAAATCATCCGCTTGACTGCCGTCGCCGGAATCTTTGAATTCCAAAGCTGCCCCCTGAGTCGGACTGACAATATTTTCTCCCAACTCTTCCTCGACTTTTTGACTTTTAATAAATTTTACTACTTTTTTAACTTCCGTTTCACTGACAAAAACACCTTGGATCCGCTTCGGTTTTGGAGAACTGGAAGAAAGATAAAGCAAATCTCCGTTGCCTAAAAGTTTTTCCGCTCCGCTCATGTCAAGAATAGTTCGGGAATCGATCTGCGTCGCCACTTGAAAAGCAATCCTGGTTGTAATATTCGCCTTAATCAGTCCGGTAATAACTTCGACCGACGGACGCTGAGTGGAAACAATCAAATGAATTCCGACCGCCCGCGCCATCTGCGCCAAGCGAACAATTGCACCTTCCACTTCCTTGCCGTGTGTTCCCATAAGATCCGCCAGTTCGTCAATGATAATGACAATGTAGGGCAATTTTTCATAATCTTCTTCAATTGATTCTCCGGTTTCCGGATCGGTATATTTTCTTTTCTTGCCGCTGCGCAGTTTCTCCAAATATGACAACATATCGCGCGACCCGGTATCTTGCAACAGCCGGTAGCGGCGTTCCATCTCGCCCACCGCCCATTTGAGCGCGCTGACCACTTTTCCATTTTCAACAATGACATCGCTCAAAAGATGGGGAATTCCGTTATACAAAGAGAGTTCGACGCGTTTTGGATCAACCATAATCATCTTAAGATCTTTCGGGGAATTTTGATAAAGCAACGCGGTAATAATTGCGTTGATACCGACAGATTTTCCGGTCCCGGTCGCGCCGGCAATCATCAGATGCGGCATCTTATCAAGATTGCCAAAAATATAACTGCCGCTCACATCTTCGCCCAGCGCCAATGTCAGATTAGATTTTCGATGGACAAATTCATCGCTTTCCAAAATATCGCGCATCCGGACGATGGCCGAAATTTTATTCGGCACTTCAATGCCGATCAAAGATTTTCCGGGAATCGGCGCCTCGATTCGGATCGGATGGGCTGCCAGCGCCAATGCCAGATCGTTTTGCAAAGCCAGGATTCTTGAAATTTTAATTCCGACCGCCGGTCTGAAACTGTACTGCGTCACAGACGGACCGGTCTTAATTTCTCCCCGTTCCACCTCAATTCCAAAATTGCGCAAAGTTCGCTCAATAACTTCCGCGTTCTTTTCCACGTCGCCGCCCTTCGCAACATCCGTACTTTTTTCCAAAAGATCAATCGGCGGAAATTGCCAGTCATCAGACGATTCTGCCAGACGGGAAGAAAATTCATTATCGTTTCGTTTAGCAGACTTTTTACTGCCTTTCTGGCTTTTATCAATTAATTTTTCATCGACATATTGGTCTGCGCCTTCCACAAATTTTATTTTCCCTATGTTGTCGCCGTTGTCAACTTGTTCGTTTTCTCCATTTTTTTCCTGCTCTATTTTTATTTCTTCCGGTCCTATTATTTCTTCTTTGTTTGCTTCAACAGCCTCTTCTTCATCAACAGGCCTGGTTTCTTCTTTCAGATGATTGAACAATTTTTCAATTAAATGGACGATTGAAAAATTAAAAGCGACAATGACACCAACCAAAAAAATAGCAATAATGACGATGAAGCCTCCGGCTTGGCCGAGCAGTTTGGTCGCCGAATAGGCAACGGCATAGCCGATATAGCCGCCACCCATGCCTTTGCGGGCAAATTTTTCCATCTTATCGATATCATAAAATAAGTGTAAAAATCCGGTGATGCTCAAAAAGGCCAGAACCAAACCAAGTAATTTGGTAACATAGAAAGCGGTTTCTTTGCGCAAAAGCAAAACCACGCCGGCGATAATTAAAAAGATCGGAGACACCCATTTCGCCCAGCCGATCAGAAGACCGAAAGTCTTTTCAAAAAATTCACCGACCGCGCCGCCTTGTCCAAAAAATCCCAAAAGCACCACCAGCGCCAAAGCGAACAAAAAAATCGCCACAATGCTTCTTTTTACGCCGCTGGCGAGAGCAGATTGCTTTAATTTAGCTTTTTCCACCGATTTATTTTCGTCTTGATTTTTTTTCTTGCGACCCATTTTTTATTGTCATCCTGAATTTGATTCAAGATCTACTTTAAGTTTTTCTTTTATTATATTTTAGCACAAAAACAGGATAGTCAAAAACCGCCCCGGGAAATCCGAGGCGGTGTTTTTTCATGACAAAAACTCCTGGCCGTTCGGTTGATCGGCCAGGAGCAAGTTTTTAATTTTGTTTTATTTTTCTACAACTGTGGCGGATTCGGAGAAATCAAATCGCCTTGCGGATCATGGATGTCAAAAGAGAATCCGTGCAATGCGTCGCCCGTCACCGTGATGTCGGCTACCGGCACCGGATAACTGTTTCCCGCCGACCCGAACGCTTGCGGAAGATTGATCGTGTAGCTTCTGATCGAGTCGCCGGCTTTGATCTGCACAATCGCCGAAGTCGGCGCGGTTCCGTAATAATAATTGATTCCCACCCGATAGGTTCCGACTTCCAACGTGCCGCATCCGACGTAATAGTGTTCCGGCCCGAAGCCGTCGGTATCGTCCATATCAAGATAGCCGGAAGTTCCATTTTTATTCGCGTAATATACATGCGTTCCGTCAGGTTCGAACACATGCAGATCGACATCGGGCTGACTGCCCCAGGTGAGCGTTACAGTGATGACTCCGTCTTGGGCAGTTTGGTTGGGAGAAACCAAAGACGCCATTTCAGAATTTATGTTATCGAATATCTGTTGCTCGCTCCGGCTTCCATTGACCAGATACGCGTCGATGAAGCTGTGGTTCAAGCTATCGCCACTCTCCGTTCCGTCGCCGTTGTTGGTAATGTTGGGAGGAAGCGGCGCAACCATTCCGTCATAACCCGAAACTGCCGCGATCGCTCCGATAATCAGATCTTCATTGAGTGTCGTGTAGGGACCATTTCCGCCAACGAAACTGGCCGGGTTGGCCACTGAAACAATACCGAAACTGTTCATTGGAATCGGATCATCACCAAAATACAAGATCTGATAAGCCGCATTGGCGAAAAAAATGCCTTGCGAGTGAGCGACCAGAATAACTTTTTTGCCTTCAGCCAGACTGGTTCTGTATAGAGCGATATGATTGGCGAGATCCGCCTCGCCAACACGCCCCGACACGTCGAAATGGGAAACTTGATCTTCTATAGTGTCCCGAACCGAGTCGGGAAGAATATCAAGGCCGCCCATCCAACGCCAAAAGGAAACGGCAAAATTGTCCGAGGCTAATTTCTGACGCAGCGATTCGTACAAGTCCGACATAAAACCGTAGGTGTGGTTGTAGGCCAACTCAAACTCGAGTTGGGAGTATTCTTCAGGAGTAAGACGCGCGCGAAGTTTGGCCTTGAACTCTTCAAGAGAATGCTTTGCATCAACCTTAGTAGTCATAATCCCATTACCAAACACTATAACTGTGTTGGCTGTATTTTCACAAAACGAATTGGTTACCGCATTACACGCTAAAGACTGGCAAAAAAACACAAAAATAAAAAATGTTACGATTATAAGTCGCTTCACCTTTCATTTCCTCCTTTATTAGTTTGACATCGTATTCACATCAAAAGCGCAATAGGATGAATCGTCTGGAAGCAAAGAAAATACTTCTCCGCCTAATTGATCATTGTACTTAAAATATGCTCTGTTACGATCATCTGTATTTAAGATGACTGCTTCTAGCTTTTTTTGCATATTTATGGAATTATCCAAACCAGCCAAAGAATTTAAACAGCTCGCTGCCTTATCCTCCTCGTCAGAATGCTGCATTGATAGTTGTTTGCTGTTTGCATCAAGCAATTCACTCTGTACAACTTTAGCGTCCTGTGTCAAAGCCGCTCTGGTTTTTGCCGAATTAGGATAAGTCTGCGCGATATAACGTTGCACGTCATCCCGCACACCATCATGATCTGAATCAATGCCCGCCAGTGTTTGTTTGCCTGCTTCGCCAGGATCCGGCGGAAGTCCGCTTTGATCATTTGAGTTCGTTACCGTCGGCTGAGATGAATTCGTTACTGAGGGTTGGGATGTTTGAGACATCGGTGTTGAGTTGCTTCCCGAACATCCGGCAAAAAACAAAACGCCGGCGACCGAAAGCGCGGCCAAAAACAAACTGACAATTTTTTTGTTTCTCATTTTTTCCTCCATAATTTTTGCCAATCGCAAAATGCGATTGCTTTAAAAAATTAAATCACTTCCTCCTTTCTGTAGAATACCATAAATTTTATTAAAGAACTAAACTCATCCATTATAATAATGGATGAGCTAATTTCTAGCAAATTATTTTTTTATATTCAGTCAAAAAAACCGCCCCGGGAAATCCGAGGCGGTGTTTTTATCTGTAAGTTTTTTGGAAATTCATTATTCCCTGTATCCTGTTCCGGCTGGAATAAGTTTTCCGATAATAACATTTTCCTTAAGTCCGCGGAGACTGTCTTCTTTGCCTTCCACAGCGGCGTTGATGAGAACGCGGGCGGTTTCCTGAAAGGAAGCGGCTGACAAGAAGCTTTCAGTCGAGAGAGCCACTTTCGTGATTCCCAAAACCATTTTTTCGCTTTTCGCCAACGTTCCGCCCTTGACTTTTACTTCCGCGTTGACATCGTTAAACTGGTCTTTCTCCACGATATCGCCTACCAAAAGATCCGTGTCGCCGGCATCGGTAACGAGCAGGCGGGAAAACATCTGGCGCACAATAACTTCCACGTGCTTGTCATTAATTCCTTCACCTTGCGAAGCATAAATTTCCTGAATTTCCCGGACGATATAGCGATGCACTTCTTCCCAGCCCATCGTATTGTAAAGTTTTTTAAGGTCGATGTTTCCTTCGATCAATTTTGTTCCTTTGCCGATCAGATCGCCTTCCGCCACTTTCAATGTGCTTCCGGCCGGAACTTCATATTCGGAAATTTTCTTGCTTTTGTCTTGCTCTTCGATTCTTATCGTAATCACCTTGTCTCCAGATTCGATACCGACAACTTTTCCGTCGATTTCGGAAATGGACGATTCTCCCTTTGGAGGACGCGCTTCAAAAATTTCTTCGACACGCGGCAAGCCTTGAGTAATGTCAGATCCGGCAACACCTCCGATGTGGAAGGTACGCATAGTCAGCTGGGTTCCAGGTTCGCCGATCGCTTGAGCGGCCACAATTCCGACCGCCTGTCCGATCTGAACGAGATGCCCTCGACCGAGATCTGTTCCATAACACTTTTGGCAAACGCCTCTGGAAGTTTTACAGGTCACAAGAGATCTGATTTTAATTTTTTCAATACCCAATTTTTCAATCAGCTGTCCCTGTTCCTTGGAAATCAAAGCGCCTTTTTCAACAACCACTTCTCCGGTTTTCGGATTAACTACGTCTTCAACCACCGCACGGCCGATCGCCCGAGTGGCAAAGCTTTGTCCAATCCGATCGGAATCTTCTTTATAAATGTAAGTTCCCGTTTTGTCTTTGCAATCTTCTTCGCGAATGATCACATCTTGCGCCACATCAACAAGGCGGCGGGTCAGGTAACCGGCAGTCGCGGTTCGAAGAGCGGTATCGGCCATACCTTTTCTGGCGCCATGGGTAGAAATAAAATATTCCAAAACATTCAATCCTTCTTTGTAACAGCTTTTAATCGGAAGTTCGATCGTTTCTCCGGTCGGTCCGGCCATCAAGCCTTTCATTCCGGCCATCTGGACGACGACTGATTCGGAACCGCGAGCCTTGGAATAGACCATTGAATAGACCGGGCCTTCCTTATCAATCGATCCGCGGACCGCATCGGCGATTTTATTCTTGGCGTCGTTCCAAATTTCAATGACCTGGCCCTTTCTTTCTTCTTCAGTCAGAAGTCCCATATTGTATTGCTGTTTGATAGTTTCGACTTTCTCTTCCGCTTTCACTAAAATTTCTTTTTTAATTTCCGGAACAACCAGATCGTCCATGCCCCAACTGATGCCGGATTTAGTAACTGCTTTAAATCCCAAATCTTTGATTTTATCGACAAACTGGGCAGTTACCTCTTGGCCGGAAGTCTCCAGAACCTTGGCAACCAGCGCCTTTAGTTCTTTTTTGGTCATTTCTTCATTGATGAACCGTAAATTTTCCGGAATAATTTCATTTAGCCTTATTCTTCCTACTGAAGTTTCGATCAGTTTGCCTTCATAAATAACTTTAATTTTTGCGCGAATATCAATCCCTTTCAATTCCGAAGCCAAAATCGCTTCGTCGACAGTTGCGAATGCCTTGCCTTCTCCCTTGGCTCCCGGAACGATGTGGGTGAAATAGTAACAACCCAAAACCATATCCAAGGTCGGCGTGGTGATCGGATCTCCACTGGCCGGCTTCAAAAGATTTTTTGCGGAAAGCATCAGGTTCTCACTTTCCCAGCGCGCCTTGTCGGTCAGCGGAACGTGAACCGCCATCTGGTCTCCGTCGAAGTCAGCATTGAACGCGGAACATACCATTGGATGAACCTGGATCGCTTTTCCTTCGATCAAGACCGGCTGAAAAGCCTGGATACTCAAGCGGTGAAGGGTTGGAGCGCGATTAAGAAGAACGTAGTGATGCGAAATAATTTCATCCAAAATTTCATAGGCTTCTTCACTTTCTCCTTCCACCATTTTACCGGCATTCCTGACGTTGAAGGCCAATTCTCTTTCGATTAATTTATTGATAATAAACGGTTTGAATAATTCCAATGCCATTTTTTTCGGAATTCCGCACTGGTGCAATTTCAATTGCGGACCAACGACAATTACGGACCGGCCGGAATAGTCAACGCGTTTTCCAAGCAGATTCTGGCGGAACCGGCCTTGCTTTCCTTTCAAAGTGTCGGCCAAAGAACGCAATGCCCTGCGCTGACCGGTCGAAGCGGTAACGCTGACTTGCCCGCGGCGGGCGCTGTTGTCAAACAAAGCATCAACCGCTTCCTGAAGCATTCTTTTTTCATTTCGGGTAATAACTTCCGGCGCGCCGATCTCGATCAGTTTCTTCAAACGATTGTTTCGATTAATAATTCTTCGATACAAATCATTCAAATCGGATGTCGCGAAACGTCCTCCGTCCAACGCCACCATCGGACGCAGATCCGGCGGAATGACCGGAATGATCAGCGGCAACATCCATTCTAATTTCAATTTGGAATTAATAAATCCTTGAAAAAGTTTTATTCTCTTTAATATTTTTTTCTTATCTACCGCGTCATCGCTCTCCAATTCCTTTTTAAGCGCTTCAATTTCCTCTTCCATATCGATATTTTCCAGAATTTTCCTGATTGCTTCTGCTCCGATTCCCGCAGTAAACACTTGGGCGTAACGGGAAGACAGATTGAAATATTCGATTTCGGAAATGATCGAAAGTTTTTTCAGACTTTTCAATTCTTCTTTGGCGCTGCGATAAACGGATTTCAGTTCTTCCATTTTTTTCTCCCGATCTTCTCCTTCCAGTTTATTGATTTCTTTTTGCTTATTCTTAAATTCTTGGTCGATCTGATTGTAAGCTTTCTCTCTTTCTTTTTCATCGACATTAAGGATGATGTAACTCGAAAAATAAATCACTTTTTCCAATTCCTGCGGACTCATTCCCAATGACAAGCCGATCTTGGAAGGCACGCCCCTCAAAAACCAAATGTGGGAAACGGGAACGGCCAGTTGAATATGTCCCATTCTTTCGCGGCGAACGCTCGAGCGGGTGACTTCCACTCCGCATTTGTCGCAGACAATCCCTTTATATCTGATTCGTTTGTACTTTCCGCAGTAACATTCCCAGTCCCGAGAAGGACCGAAAATTTTCTCGCAGAAAAGACCGTCTTTTTCATAACGCTGGGTCCGATAGTTGATAGTTTCGGGCTTGGTGATTTCGCCGTGCGACCAAATTAAGATTTCATCGGGACTGGCCAATTTCAGCCTGACGCTATTAAAATCACTCACTTTTGTTATTGAATCCATAAGATTATAATTTTAAATTTATTTATTACACTTGCGTAGGCTCTTCTTCGCCGATTTCTTCCTCGCTTTTTACTCCCGTCAGTTCAACGGAAAGCCCCAAACCTTTCAATTCATTGACCAAAACATTGAAAGAAGTCGGAACGTTCGGGCTTTTGATCTGTTCGCCTTTGATTATCGATTCATAGGCTTTTGAGCGGCCGATAACATCGTCGGATTTGATCGTCAGCATTTCCTGCAAAGTATAGGCGGCGCCATAACCTTCCAGCGCCCACACTTCCATTTCCCCGAATCTCTGTCCCCCAAATTGAGCTTTGCCTCCGAGCGGCTGTTGAGTAATGAGCGAATACGGCCCGATTGAACGCATATGGATCTTGTCATCGACTAAGTGATGAAGTTTCATGACATACATTACGCCAACGGTCGATTTATTATCGAAATATTCCCCGGTTCGTCCATTGATCAGTTTGATTTTTCCCTCTTGCGGCAAGCCGGCCTTTTTCAACTCTTCCTTGATCTGAAATTCCGTTACTCCTTCCAATGCCGGAGTGGCTGCTTTGTAACCCAATTTCAACGCCGCCCATCCAAGATGAGTTTCCAGAATTTGTCCGATGTTCATACGGGAAGCCACGCCCAATGGATTCAAAACCATGTCAACCGGAGTACCGTCCGGAAGGTAAGGCATATCCTCCGCCGGAGCAACCCGGGAAATAACACCTTTGTTTCCGTGGCGTCCGGCCAATTTGTCACCAACTGAAATTTTCTTAAGCTGCGCCACTGAAACTTGAATCTGCTGGATCACGCCGGTCGACAGTTTGTCGCCTTGTTCTCTTGAAAATATTTTAATATCAACTACTTTTCCATATTCCCCGTGCGGCAGATAGAGCGAACTGTCTTTGACATCGCGGGATTTTTCACCGAAAATCGCGCGGAGCAATCTTTCTTCAGAAGTCAGGTCGCCTTCGCCTTTCGGAGAAATTTTTCCAACCAAAATATCTCCGGAAATTACTTCCGCGCCGATGCGGATAATTCCGGTCTCATCCAAATTTTTCAATCTTTCTTCGCCGATGTTTGGAATATCGCGAGTCACCACTTCCGGTCCAAGCTTGGTGTCGCGCACATCAATCGAAAAATCTTCAATATGAATCGAGCTGTACCGATCGTCTTGAACCAGTTTTTCAGAAATAATAATAGCATCTTCATAGTTGAATCCTTCCCATGGAATGAAAGCTACGACAATATTTTGTCCCAAAGCCAATTCTCCATGATCAGTCGAAGCGCCGTCCGCCAAAAGTTGTCCCTTCTTGACGATCTGGCCCTTCAAAACGCGCGGTACTTGGTTCATTGAGGTAAACGCGTTGGATTTAACAAAACTTTGCAAACGATATTCTCTTTTAATGTAAGGTTTTTTGGCACCGGCCGGCGCTTCTTCTTTGACAATGACATGATCAGCATCGACTTCGATTATTTCCCCGCCTTGCCGGGCGATTACCACCTGTCCGGAATCTGCTGCCGCCTTGTCTTCGATTCCCGTTCCGACCAACGGCGCTTGCGGTTTGACGCAGGACACAGCCTGGCGTTGCATGTTCGAACCCATCAAAGCACGGTTGGCATCGTCGTGTTCCAAAAACGGAATCAAAGAAGTTGCGACTGAGATCATCTGCTTGGCCGAAACGTCTATGTAGTCAATTTTCCCCGCTTCAATTTCAGCGGCGTTTCCACGGACTCTGGCTTCCACAATGTCATCCAGAATATTTCCGTCTTCATCAAGATTGATTCCGGCGTGAGCAATATTTTTTCTGTCTTCTTTGGCCGCATTGACATATTCGATTTCCTTGCTGACCCAGGGTTTTATTTTGACAGTTTTTACTTTTTTATCCTTGGAAATTTCTTTCGCCAATTTTTCATCAATCTTAGCTCCCGCTTTGGCACCGGCAATATCTTCATCCAAAATTTTATTCAAAAGATTTTCTTCGCTATTTTCAATTTCTCTGCAAACTTTGATGTAGGGAGTTTCCAGAAAACCGTATTCGTTAATTTTAGCGTAAGTCGCCAAATGGCCGACCAAACCGATATTCGGACCTTCCGGAGTTTCTACCGGGCAGATTCTTCCGTAGTGAGAATGATGGACATCGCGCACTTCGAAACCGGCTCGCTCCCGAGTCAAACCGCCCGGTCCCATCGCTGAAAGTCTCCGCTTGTGTTCCAATTCCGCCAACGGATTGACTTGATCCATAAATTGGGAAAGTTGGGAGCTGGAAAAAAATTCTTTGACAGAAGCGGCAATCGGCCGGGAATTTATCAGCTGCCCCGGAACGACCGTTTCAATATCGCAAGTACTCATCCGGTCTTTGATATTTCTGACCATTCGAGCAAATCCGACGCGCAATTTATTTTGAACCAGTTCGCCCACCGCCCGCACTCTTCTGTTTCCAAGATGGTCGATATCGTCAGCCTGGGCCGTCACGTCATTATTTAATTTGATAACCTCTTTGATGATCGCGATTAAATCTTCCCGGCGCAGAACTCTGTATTCTTCATTATTCGGAAAATCAACTTCCAAGCGCTGGTTCAAACGATAGCGTCCGACATCGCCGAAATCATATCTTTCAAAGTTAAAAAACATCGAATCAATCATTTGTTTCGCATTTTCTTCGGTGGCCAAATCACCCGGGCGGATTCTTTTGTAAACTTCTTTATATCCCTCACCTTGATTTTTAGCCGCATCTTTTTTGATCGTCTCTTCGATATATCTTATTTCTCCATTATCAACATCTTCAAACAGTTCAATCAGCTCTTTATCGTTGGAATATCCAAAAGCCCGCAAAAGCGAAGTGATGGCCACTTTTCTTTTACGGTCAATTTTTACAGACACGACTCCCTCGAAATCGGTTTCAATTTCCAGCCAAGCGCCGCGATTTGGAATAATTTTGGCGCCAAAAAGTTTTCTTCCTTTTTGATAGTCCATTGTAAAGAAAACTCCCGGACTGCGGATCAGCTGGCTGACGACAACTCTTTCCACGCCGTTGATAATGAAAGTTCCGCGGTCGGTCATAATCGGAAAATCGCCAAGATAAATCTCCTGTTCCTTGACTTCTCCGGTTTTCTTTATGATAAGTTTTACTTTGCAGCGAAGCGGCGCTTCATAGGAAATATTCTTATTCTTCGCGGTTACTTCGTCGTACTTAGGTTCGTCAAGATAATAATCTTCAAAATACAATTCCAAGTCCTTGCCGGTAAAATCCGTTATGGGATTTACTTCTTTCAATATTTCCTTCAACCCCTTTTCCATAAACCAGTCGTAAGAATTCAACTGGATCTCGATCAGGTTGGGAAGCGATACGAAAGACATCGGCTTAAAAAATTTTCGTTTAGAAATGGAAGATTCTAAACCAAAGGTTTCTTTAACCTTTAACTCTTTGTTGACTTGGGACATACAAATAACACTCATCCCTCACTTGCTCCGCTTAAAATCTAGGAAACAAGCGATGTTGATGAGATTTAATGAGTTAAGTATTTAGTTGATTTTGTTGTTTGGAAGCAATTTTTTCCCCTTATTTTCCCTTAATTGCTAGCCCCGGACCAAGTTCGTGAAGCAGGCTGCCAAATCTCAGAAGTTATAAGACTTGACAAATATAAATCAATTATAAATGTTTTTTTGATCTTGTCAAGAAACAAATTTGTTTTTTATTAGATAAAATAAAAAATCCTTTAAATAAGGGATTATTTTGCTAAGCGATTGTTTCATTCTTACTTAATCCCCGAGTTATCCACAACGTAAAGAGAATTTGCACAGTAAATTCTCCACGTTGCAAGCAGTTTTCGCAGAAGTCGCGTGATTCGCTTTAGCGAATTTTACGCGACCAGTTGAAAGCATCTTCCACCGCCTTGGCAATGCGAAAGCTGGTGTACGATTCAGCAATGTCGGTTTTGAGTTCCATTTTTTCAATGTCTTTCGGCTGAAGCTTGTTTCTTTTGAGCAATTTATCAATATTTGGCAAAAGATTGCTGGCCAAATCATGATCCTCAGCAAAACTCAACGCGTCCAAAACTTTTTCTTTTTCACTTAAAGAAAGCTCGACGATCTTGTTTTCGATTTTGACTTGAAGAATCATTCTGATGTTGTCATTCCGGGCTTGACCCGGAATCTAGTAATTTATTTATGTTTACATTAAACCTCTTTTTAGATCCTGAATCAAGTTCAGGATGACAACCATTGATTTAACAAAAAAACCAGCCCCGAAAGGCTGGCGTATAAAACATTTATTTAAGATATATTTTATTTTTCAGCAGAATTTTTTATTGTCCCACCATTATTTGCTTCGGGAACTTCATCTTCATTTACAAAATCCCATTCTAAAAATCTTTTTTCAACAACATCATCCGGAAACTCGTGATTAAACCTTCTTGCAATTTTAGCTGCCAACTCAGGATTTTCGAGGTCACGCGTAAAAGAATCCGGTGCCAATAAATTCTCAAGTTCCATATTAATTTCCCAAGATAAACCAGTCCATATGGCTTTCTTTATCTTTTCTTCACTCCAACCTTTTTCCATCATACTTTGCTTAGCCTTAATCACAGATTTATTTCTTGCAATCACATTGCGAATAGCATCATCTATATATTCAAGTCGCTTCTCTTCTAATTCTTTCTGGTTAATTCTCCCATCATAAGCATTTTTTAGATTTTGAAAGGGAAAATGATAAGTATCATAAGCAGTTCCTTCAACAGGCTCATTTGTTAACTCTTCTATTTTTTTTCTTCTTTCTTCAGGGATATCAAATTTAAATGTTTTTCCTTCCATTTTTTTGTTTTTATTTTAATTACTTAATTAAACAAAAAAGACGGCGTTTCACCCATCTTATGCTTCTAATGAATCACCCTGCGCCAAGAGCGCAGGGTATCCAGTTGAGGCATGACACTTGAGTCTAAAGTAGTCTCAGCTGAACCTTTTCTGGAGTTGCTCCTTGGTTTCGGATGTATTGTTCTAAATTTTTA
>JAJYKZ010000016.1 GCA_021788105.1 bacterium | reverse complement strand
TCATGGGCACAATGGTTTTCTCGTTTCAGCGTCATGCTTCCATACTAGATGAAAACCATGCGGTTTTCAAACTTTCCTTAGTGGGCCTGCGGCAAGACCGCAGGGAAATCCGCTACGCGTATTATACCTTATCAACTATCGCTTCTCTCTTTTATATATGACTTAACTCTTTCGAAAACCTCTTCCACATTAAAACCAGTTGTGTCTAAAATAAAATCATAATTTTTTTCATTATCCTGCCTTATGCCATAAAGAGCAAAGTACCTTTCACTATCTTCTGTCCGTCTCCGTACTATGCTTTTTTCAATATCTTTCACGCTATCAAGACTTTCATCCTCATTGCCACGATTATTTTTTTCTTGCAGTTCCTTAAAAATTCTTTTCGCGGCAACTTTGGGATTGACTTTCAAAAAAATTTTAATAGACTCGGGAATAAAATGCCAGGCCGTACGGCTCTCGATTACAAATCTGTCCTGTTCTTTTGCAAGTTTTACTATATAATCATCCACTTTTTTATCGAAACTCGGGTCGCTGTCGCATAATTTTCGGAATTCAGGCAATGCCATTCCTTTTTCTTTTGCCATATCCCGAAAAATTTGTCCCATATAATATCGCGGCAACCCCAAATCTTCCGCAATCATTTTCGCAATCGTGCTTTTCCCAGACCCTTCCGTTCCATTGAAAGAAATTATAAATTTTTTAGAATCTTCCATTAATGTTGAATCAGAAATTATTAATTACATTCTAACCTTAAAATAAATTTAGGCAAACATAAAAGCTCCCGCGAAGGAGCTTTTATCCGAGATAATTTATTCCGCTTTCTTTTTGGTTTTCTTTTCCTTCTTTTCGGTTTTTTCCGTTTTTTCTTTCTTTTCGGATTTTTCTTCTTTCTTTGATTCTTTTTTCTTATCTGTCAGCGCCAGCCCCATGCGGTGCTCTTTCGATTCGATCGAAAGAATTTTCCAGTCGTACGATTCACCAGCCTTAATCAGCTCATCGATATTTTTTCCCGGAAACAATTCCGCCATTTCACTGATGTGCGCCAAGCCATGTATGTCTTTGTCCAAATACACGAAAGCTCCGAAGTGATTTATTTTGTGCACCATTCCCTTCACCACATCGCCGACTTTATATTTTTCTTCGATATTGCTCCACGGATCTTTTTCCAGCGCGCGGATCGAAAGAGAAATTTTATCATTATCAATACCGATTATTTTCGCCTGGACTTTGCTGCCGACCTTAACGACATCGCGCGGATTTTCGATCAGCTGCCAAGCCAGCTCGGAAATATGAACCAAGCCTTCCAATCTGTCTTCTTCAGACATTTCTTCCGGTTTTACGGTTGGCGGGAAAAACTTAATGAAAGCTCCAAAATCAACCACTCCGCTGATTTCGCCCTCCACTACATCTCCGATTTTCAGTCCGGAAATAATTTGCTGATCCTTTTCTTTCTGAGCCGCTTTTTCACTGACAATCAGTTTGCCCGATTCACGATCGGCATCGATGATTCTAACTTCCAATTCTTGGCTGACCAATTTCTTGAGCAAAGTAAGAATTTTATTCTTATCGCCATCTTCGACACGCGGATAATTTTTGCTCGACAATTGGGAAACCGGTAAAAATCCGGAAATTCCATTCACTTCGATCAGAAGTCCTCCTTTATTGGCACTAAGAACTTTAGTGGCAACTTTCTCCTGCGTATCACGCTTGCTTTCAATGTCATCCCAGGCTTTCTCATAGGAAGCTTCGCGAATGGAAAGTTCGATGTAGCCTTCTTCGTTTTCCGGATCGATGATGGTCGCGGCAATCTTGTCGCCCGCCTTCAATTTCCCGGATCCCATTCCGTCTTTAATTTCTCTTCCCAGAACAATTCCGGTCCCGAACGGATCAATATCCAAATAAAGCGCGCTGGAAGAGACTTCAATCACCGTTCCCTCCACCACATCTCCAACCTGGGGAAATCTAATTTCCTCTCCGGAAAGAAGGTCGTCCATTACTGAAGATTGGTTTTCTTCCTTTTCATCAGCTGCTTGAGAATCATTAATTTTATCGACTTCTTTAGCTAAATTGTCTAAAATATCTGCCATATGTTTTGATTGGCGGCTTGCGCCCGGCCGTTAATTAAATAATTAAATGGCGCAAAAACAAAAAATTTCCCAAAGGAAACTATTAAGAATCTTGCAAGGATTATTTCCCCGCCAGGCGAGGCATCCTCTATTCAATTTTCTTAATAATTAATTGTAAAAGAAGTATACACCCGGATTGAAATTTTGGCAAGGCCGGATCAAAATTGGGCTTTTTATTAAGAAAATTTCGCCTCGACATCCGGTGCGCATTATGCTAAAATTATTTATGTTAATTGAGATAACCGCCTCGAATTTATTCGCGATTTGCACATTCGCATAAATTCGCGTTAAGAACCATGAACATTCAATATTACGGCCACTCTTGTTTTAAAATAACCACCAAACCGGCCGGACGCGGACAGGAAGATGTTAATATTTTTCTTGATCCGTTCAATAAAGAAATTGGCTTGCGTCCGCCGCAAGGACAAGCCGATTTAGTGCTGGTCAGTCATGATCATTTTGATCATAATAATGTCGAAGCTCTCAAGGGAGATCCGGCTGTCATAAATATTCCCGGCGAATATTCTGTCAAGGGAATCAACATTGTCGGAATAGACTCGCTCCACGACGACAAACAAGGACAGGTTCGCGGTCACAACACCATCTTTATTTTCGAAACTGAAGATATGAGAATCGCCCATCTGGGAGATTTAGGAACCGATCTTAATGAAAAACAACTGGAAGAACTGGACGGCATCGATATTTTAATGATTCCGGTCGGCGGAAATTACACGATTGATTACAAAAAAGCGATTGAGACCATAAAAAAAGTTGAGCCGAAAATGATTATTCCAATGCATTATAAAATGAGCGGGACCACGGCCGACATCGACGATGAGAAAAAATTCTGCAACGAAATTGGAAACTGTTCCAAAGAAAAACCGTCCAAAATTAATATCAAAAAGAAAGATCTCGAAGAAAAAAATATGGAAGTCCAGCTGATGAGCATCGACTAAGTTATGAACTTAAGCGAAAAAATCGAAGAAATAAGAAAAAAACCGGAACATGTCCGCATGCGTTATGTGTGGCTCTTGGTCGCTGTTTCAATGATTTTTGTGGTTATTATCTGGATTTTTTCTCTGAAAGCCTATATCTATAATTCCGCTTCGCTTCCGAATTTAAATTTAAACGGTTCTAATTTAATAAATCAGTTGCAAAATCAAACAAACAATTCGACCGATTCGCAAAATTCACAAACAACCGCGGACGCCACCAGCCAGCAAAATCAGGGCCAATCCCCCGATCAGGCGCAAGACCAGTCCCAGACGCAAACTCCGGACCAATCTCAAACTCAAGATCAACCTCCGACCCAAGGACAAGACCAAGCAAGCCAAAACCAGCAAGATCAAACAACCCAAAGCCAGAATCAATTTCCGCAAAACCAAAACAGTTCGGCAAATAATTCAATTCAAACCGTGAACAATCAATAAAAGTTTAAATATTATGAACATAGGAAACATTAATTCAAAAGAAATTACCGAGGAAGTGCAGCAATCATATTTGGATTACGCGATGAGCGTGATCGTCTCGCGTGCCCTTCCCGACGTCCGCGACGGCCTGAAGCCGGTCCATCGCAGGATTTTATATTCGATGTGGAGCACCGGCCTCAAAGCCGGAGCCAAATTCCGAAAATCCGCGACGGTTGTCGGAGAAGTGCTGGGAAAATATCATCCGCACGGCGACGCTGCGGTTTATGATTCAATGGTTCGTTTGGCTCAAGATTTTTCCTTACGCTATCCGCTTGTCCGCGGCCAAGGAAACTTCGGATCAATGGATGGCGACAGCGCGGCGGCTTATCGTTACACTGAAGCTAAACTTTCTCCGATCGCCGAAGAAATGCTTATCGATATTGAAAAAAACACAGTTGATTTCGTACCGAACTTCGACGGCCAGCACAAAGAACCGACCGTTTTGCCCGCCAATTTGCCGCAGCTGCTTTTGAACGGAAGCATGGGCATCGCCGTTGGTATGGCCACCAACATTCCTCCGCACAATCTAAGCGAACTGATTGACGGCATCAATCATTTGATCGACAACCCGGAAGCAACAGTTGAAGATTTGATTGAATTTATTCCCGGTCCTGATTTCCCGACCGGCGGAATTATTTACAATAAAAAAGATATTCTGGAAGCCTATAAAAACGGTCGCGGAAAAATTTTGACTCGCGCCAAGGCCGACATCGTTGAAACCAAAGCCGGATCATTCCAAATCGTTATTACTGAAATGACTTACGCCACCAACAAAGCCGCTATGATTGAAAAGATGGCCGACTTGGTTCGCGACGGGAAAATTGTCGGCATTAAAGACATTCGCGACGAGTCCGATAAAGACGGTGTGCGCCTCGTAATTGATCTCAAAAAAGACGCATATCCGCAAAAGGTTTTGAACAAACTCTATTCAATGACCGATCTCCAGAAAAATTTCGGAGTGAATATGCTGGCATTGGTCGACGGAATCGAGCCGAATATCTTAAATCTGAAATCAATCTTGGAATATTATGTCGCTCACAGAAAACGAGTTGTAACAAGAAGAACTCAATTCGATCTGGACAAAGCTAAGGATAGAGCTCACATTTTGGAAGGTTTGAAAAAAGCGCTCGATCACATTGACGCGATTATTGAAACCATCAAAAAATCTCAGACCAAAGAAATCGCTCATGTGAATTTGATGAAAAATTTCAAGCTGTCCGACCGTCAAGCCACTGCCATTTTGGAAATGCGATTGCAAACACTGGCCGGCTTGGAACGAAAGAAAATCGAGGACGAATTAAAAGAAAAACTGGCCCTTATCAAAGAATTGGAAGAGATTCTTAAGAGCGAAAAGAAAATTTTGGGAATCGTGAAAGACGAACTCGCCCGCGTCAAAGAAAAATTCGGTGATGAACGAAGAACTAAGATCATCAAATCAGGAGTCGGCGAATTCAAACAGGAAGACCTCATTCCGAACGAAGAAGCGATCATCACCATCACCGAACAAGGTTACATCAAACGAATGGATCCTTCCAACTATAAAGTTCAGAAGCGCGGCGGCAAGGGAGTTATCGGAGCGACAACCAAAGAAGAAGACATAATCAAAAAAGTTATGGCTGTTATGACTCACGATGATTTATTGTTTTTCACTTCTACCGGAAAAGTTTTTCAGACTAAAGCATATGAAATTCCGGCCTCCTCGCGCATTGCCAAAGGACAATCGATTGTAAATTTTCTGCAACTTTCCCAGGAAGAATCAGTTACCGCAATCATTCCATTTAACAAAAAGGAGGATACCTACAAATATCTTTTTATGACTACCGAAATGGGAACGGTCAAAAAAACTTCCGTTGAAGATTTTGAAAATGTCCGCCGATCAGGACTGATCGCGATCAAGCTCGACAAAGGCGACGAGCTTCGCTGGGTCCAGCCGACTTCAGGAGAAGATGAATTGATAATTACTACTTCCAAAGGTCAAGCAATTCACTTCAAAGAAAAGGATGTTCGCGCGATGGGAAGAGCCGCCACCGGTGTCCGCGGAATCAAACTAAAAAAAGATGATAAAGTCGTCGGAATGGACGCAATCTTCAAAAATCAAAAAGGCAATCAGCTCCTAGTTATCACAGAAAACGGATACGGCAAACGCACCGAACTTAAACAATACAAGATTCAAAAGCGAGGCGGTTCGGGAATCAAAACCGTTAATGTTACTGCCAAAACCGGAAAACTGATTGGCGCTAACGTCATCAATGTTGATGATATCGAAGCTGATCTGATGCTTACTTCCGAAAAAGGCCAGATCATCCGAATCCCACTGAACGGCATTTCCGTTCTCGGCCGTGCCACCCAAGGCGTCCGCGTGATGCGTCCACAATCCGGCGACCGAGTGAGTGCCACAACTGTCATCTAAAAGTTTTAACTAAAAAAACACCCGCGATAAAGTGGGTGTTTTTAATTTTTTAAAATATTCAGCCTTACAAAATTAAAAAGGCGGGAGCTGCGTTAAGCTCCCGCCTTTTGTGTTTACCATACTTCTATGCTTTTATAATCTTTTCAATCGCATATGGGAGATCGATGCTTTTGTCCCCTATGCAATTGCATCCAGCTTCCAGTAAAAGTTTCTGATAATGCTTTTCACTGGAATTAGCCATTATCGGACCCGCGAACTGTTTCCTGAATTGTTTAGTAAGTTCTAAGGTCGTCGGTCCTTCACCTGGAATGAGGCAAGCGTCCATAACGATCAGGCCTATATTTTCCTTTTCCTCTTCGAATTTTTTCTTAGCCTCTTGTAAAGTAAAGGCTGAGATTGATTCGATGCCCATATAATCCAAATCGTCCTTCCAGGTAATATGGAATTCTCTCTCATCGTCGATGATAAGAACCTTTTTCATTGCATTCTCCTTTAAATAACTGTTTTTTATTTTTGAGAGTAAAACTCTCTTTCAGAAAATATTTTGAAAAATATTCTTTGAAAGAGAGGCAAGAAAGTTAGATTCAACTCTCTTGCCCAAACTAATTTAATCACCTCCTTTAATCTCGTTCCTAAGATATTTCGAAATACTTACCTTTTTGACCAGCGCCGACATCATGAATATCAAGACTTGGGAAGTTACGCTTCCAATCCCTATAGTAATTCTCGACATATAGAGATTTAATTCCCTTTTCATGACAAACACTATCAATGCCGGGCACGGGTTCAAAAGCTATAGCATAACCCCTTGATCTAAATCCTGGAATGATAAGGTGGAGCTGGTAATAGTTAGAAGTATAATTCTTTTTTGAAAAGACTACGAAAGCCATCTCTGGTCGATTTCTTAATCTAACCAGTGCAACTTTTGCCCCTCCGTCATAATCAGGATTGGATTCAAGCTCAATTACTTCGACTTCATTCGGCAACAATGCAATTGCAAGTTCTCCAACTTCATAGTCACTATCCACTAAAATCATCTCCTCTTTACTAAGCACTACCTTGCCGATCTCTTCGGTTAATCTGCTAACTTCTTTAATCCTTTTCAATAAATTTTCCATCTCAATCTCCTTTTACTTCCCATATTCTTTATCCGCCAATGGCGGATTGTTTTTCGAGGTGATTATCAAAGAACTTTGTTAAGATTTCTGACTTTTTAGTTTCTCATCTTAACAGCTCAGTATATCAGAAAAATAGCCGAATGTCAATTATTATATCCATTTAAATAGCAATATTTTGGCTAATTTAAGCTACTCTATAGATTTGTCGTCAGTATTATTGACAATATTGCTAGAGTCGATTATAATTATAATCGACAACCATATTCTTCTCCTCCTTAGATAAGGAGGAGAATTAAAGAGGAGGTTAAAGCTTCAATCTACTTATATGGAATTATCCAGCGCTTTAGAGCATTTAGGCCTCAACGAAAAACAAGCCAAAGTATATTTGGCTCTTTTACAAATGGGTTCCGGTTCTGTTCCGGCCATTTCCATCAAAGCCGGCACCAAACGGCCAACCACATATTTAATTTTGGAAGAATTGAGAATGAAAGGATTGACCACTCTTTTACCGAAAAAGGTAAAAGCAATTTATACCGCCGAATCTCCTCAAAAGCTCATGGAAGATCAAAGAGAAAAAGAAGAAATCATCAAAAGCAATCTCCCTGAACTTCTGGCGATTTATAATTCCAAAAAAGAAAAACCAAAAGTCACCTTCTATCAAGGCGAAGAAAATATCATAAATCTTTATAATAATGATATTTTTAAGGAAAATACACTGGAAATTTACGGATCAATCGAAGCGATTAGTTCCGTGTTTTCAAAAATAGAATACAACCTGAAAAAATTCGAGGATCAAAAAACAAAAATCAGAGAACTTCTACAAGCTGATGAAAAATCAATTGAATATTCAAAAAAATATTTTTCCGAAAATCATCAAGTCAAAATTGCACCATCAAAATTTAAATTTCCAACCGACAATATAATCTTCGGAAATAAAATCGCAATCTTTTCCTATAAAAACACTCCGATGGCCGTCGTAATTGAAAGTAGCGATGTTGTAGAAACTTACAAATCAATGTTTGAAATAATTTGGAACAGCACAAAATAGTTTATAGATTAAAAAATAAAAATCCCCACACAATAATTGATGCGGGGGTTTTATTTTTTACAACAAATCTTATTTTTTGTCAATAGAAAAATTAGCAATAAACCCCAACATCATCCACAACATTATTTCTCCCTGTTGAATATCCCAGAAGTAATGATCAAATAACATAATAAATATAAATCCAGTTAGAATACCTTGAAATACCACTCTTTGATTATCTATTGTTCCACGTGAAACATTTTTTGAAGGTTTATATATTTCACATTGACCGCCCAAACTCATTACTTCACATTTTACCTTAGATTCATCATATTGTTCCACGTGAAACATTTTCCATAAAAACCATGCGATCAATGCCAATCCAACTAAACCTAATTCGCTCCAAATGAGCAAGAACACGTTATGAACTGGCTGAAACTGCCAATTTAATAAAATTGTTCCACGTGGAACATACTTGGCTATATCCCACACAAACTGTCCGGAACCAACCCCAAGAAACGCATTGTTCAAAATTGTTCCACGTGAAACATTTAAATACAGAAGTCGCTCATCCAAAGATTTTAGGAATAATGAATACAAGTCAGGCCTAATTAAAGCAAATAGAAAAATTAAAATCAAAGAAATTAAAATGAGTTTTTTACCGTATCTTTTAAATTGTTCCACGTGGAACATTCTAATAATAAATTTAATTTTTGAAATAATTGTTCCACGTGGAACAATTAGGTTGACGATTATAAAAATAAGCCCTATAAGCAACCCCAATATAGCTGATTTAGATATTGATAAAGCAAGCGCTATTGCTTGAACCATAATGACAATCCAAAATATTATCTTAGATATTTTTTTTCCAAACCATAATTGTTCCACGTGGAACAATTTAAAATTAAAAAAGCCTAAAATAAGGGAAAACAAAAGAAATCCGCCTAAAATATTTGGATGTGGAAATAAACCGTAAGCTCTAATGTGCCTTTGGCCATTCAAAACAACTTTGGCAACGCCAGCGATATTTGGCGAAATTATGCTTTCTTTAAGCCAAAATATTCCAATTGAGCGCTGAATTACAAACTGCCAAATAGCCAAAATTGATTGAAAAAAGCCTATACTTATTATGATTCGAATAATATTAGCAAATGTTCCACGTGGAACATTTACAATATACAAATAAAGTAAATATAGCTCGAGAAATTTTATCGAACGAAACCAAGCAATTGCAACATTGCTTGACCATAAAATTGAAATAAAAGACCACAAAACAAGACAAAGAGGTAATATATACATCAACAAACGTCTATTTTTAATTGTTTTTACTATTGACAATAATGATGATTTGTTTTGTAATGTAAATATCCAGGTGATAACCGTAAGAAATAAAAAAATGTCTGATAAATATAAATAGACACTGCTGTACTCATTGAAAATATTATCGACTGGATAAAAAAATAAAACCTTTCTGACTGAAAGTGTAAAAGTTGCAAGAAAAGCATAAAAAAACCAGACGTCCGGTTGAGATTTAAAATTTTTCCAGAGATTTGAAATTTTTTTGAAAATTTCCATTAAATCTTTATGCGTTATTTGCTTTATTATACATTAGGTTTAAACTAAGTAACAGGTTCTCTTGGGGTAGTAATTTGAAAATAACTAGACATGGAAATTTTGGAGGAATAAAGTGAAGAAAGTCCTGTTACTTTATCCAAATTCCCCGGATAATACATACTGGGGATTTAAGCACGCACTCAGTTTTATTGGAAAGAAAGCGGCTTTTCCACCGCTTGGATTAATCACGATTGCAGCACTGTTCCCAAGTGAATGGGAGATTCGGCTCATCGATATGAATATCGAAGAGCTGAAAGAAAAACATTTAAAATGGGCAGATTATATCGTCATAAGTGGAATGTGTATTCATAAGCATTCCGCAAAAGACATACTGACCAGATGCAAGAATTTTAGAGTAAAAATAATTGCTGGCGGTCCACTGTTTCAGTTTTCGCCAAATCCGGAAGAAGAATTTCCGGAAATCGATCATTTCATATTGGGCGAAGCGGAAACAACTCTCGAACCATTCCTTTCTGATCTCAAGAAGGGAGTCACTAAGCGTTTGTATCATGCTCAAACCTGGATCGACCTCAAAAAATCTCCTATCCCTCGCTTTGATCTGATAAAAATGGAGAAGTACAGTTCGATGTGTTTGCAATATTCTCGTGGATGCCCATTCAACTGTGAGTATTGCAACATCAAGGCTTTATCGCCTGGCGTTCGTACGAAAAATTCCGATCAGTTAATCGCAGAGTTGGACAATCTTTATCGCGCGGGTTGGCGCGGAAGTGTGTTTATAGTAGACGACAACTTCATCGGCCAACCACGCAAACTGACAGATGAAGTATTGCCAGCCATCATCCGTTGGCAAGAGAAAAGGAAGTGCCCATTTACTTTTTATACGGAAGCCTCTATTAATCTTGCCGCGAATAATGAGTTAATAAGACTTATGGTTGAAGCAGGGTTCGATACCGTTTTTATTGGAATTGAATCTATCCACAAGGCCAGCCTTGTGGAGTGCCATAAAACACAAAACCAGAAAGTCAATTTATTGGAAGCGGTAAAATCGATCCAGAGAGCAGGACTAGAAGTTCAGGCAGGGTTCATTCTAGGATTCGACAACGATCCTCCTACTATATTTAAAGAGTTGGAGGAGTTTATCCAAGAAAGCGGTATCTGCACCGCCATGATTGGACTCTTGCAGGCCGTGCCGCAGACGCGGTTGTATGAGCGGCTCGAGAGAGAGGGGAGGATATTATTGGAAAGCAGCGGTAATAATACCGACACTGCTCTCAACTTCATTCCCAGAATGGATCCTTCTATTTTAGTTGAAGGATACAAGGACTTGGTAAAAAAAGTATATTCCCCCGAAGGGTATTATGCGCGAGTTAAAATACTGCTCGGGAGATACACTCAATCACTAAGCCAAAAAAAGCCGGCAACATTCAACCGAATTAAAGCCGCTTTTAAAGCGGTTGCATTGCTAGGAATCAGAGAAAAAAAAGAAAGAAGATTTTTCTGGAATTTATTATTCTGGACCATTAAAAACAAGCCTGGACTTTTTCCTCTCGCTATCACACTGTCGATTTTCGGATATCATTTGAGGAAAACTTTCGGGGACGATTGGAAATAGCTTATTTGAGTGCCCGCCATCTTCTTAGAGATCGGCGGGCTTTTTTTATTTTAATCATTGACTCCAAAATGCTTACTTGTTAGAATAAACTATGAAATTTGGGCCTATAGCTTAGCTGGTAGAGCGCTTCCATGGCATGGAAGAGGTCAGGAGTTCGAGTCTCCTTAGGTCCACGCAGAAATTAAATGTCTATCCAACACGAAAAAAAATTATTCATTATTCCGGGCTGGATGAAATCGGTTGGTTTTTATGGAGATTGCAAAGGACTGGATATCTGGAAAAATAATTTTAATTTAAATGCGCAAATTGATGCAGCATACATTGTCGGACACAGTTCGGGCGCAAATTTCGCGCTAATAAATCGGTCGCTTAATAAAAATTCCAATTCCAAACTAATCCTGCTAAACCCCTTGCTTCCGAAGAAAAATTTTTTATACTGGATTTTCCAATGGATGAAATTTGCTTTCAAGGGAGGAATACGAGTCGACAAAACTATGGGAATAAAACAATTTTTTCCCGCTCTCAAAAATTTCGCCGCGCTGTTGAATTTTGATCCAATTAAAATAATAGAAACTATTCCGAAAGAAAATTTAATTATTATCAGAGGTTCGGAAGATAGATTTTTCTGCGATGACAATGCAAAGAAAATAATCAAAGAAAAAAATATAAATCTAGTTGAGGTGGATGGATTGGGCCATGAGTGGAATGAAAATTTTTTAAATGCGATCAAAGATGTAATATAAATATAATCGGCTAACAGCCCTCGTAGCTCAATGGATAGAGCAAATCCGTCCTAAGGATGAGATAGAGGTTCGATTCCTCTCGAGGGCACACATTTTTTATGATTAAAAAAATTCCCAACCAAGTCAAAGAAGTTCTTGAAAAACTGGAAAGTTCCGGATTTGAAGCTTATATCGTAGGCGGTTGCATGCGTGATTTGATAATGGACAGGAATCCAAAAGATTGGGATGTCACCACCAACGCCAAGCCAGAAGAAGTGCAAAAAATTTTTCCGGACAGTTTTTATGAAAATGAGTTCGGGACTGTCGGAGTGAAAGTGGAAAAATTTGTTGAAAATGGAAATTCGGAGAGGGAACACGACGTGGTTGAAGTGACAACATTTCGCATTGAATCGAAATATTCCGACAAAAGACGGCCGGACCAGGTTCGCTTCGCCGAAACTCTTGAGGAAGATTTGAGCCGCAGAGATTTTACGATGAACGCCATCGCGCTGCGAATCAAGAAGTTTGATTTTAAAATTATCGATCCTTATGGCGGACAGAAAGATATCGAGAAAAAAATAATCCGCACTGTTGGAAATCCGCACGAACGATTCGATGAAGACGCGCTTCGCGTGATGCGGGTGGTACGATTCCATTCGGAGTTGGGATTCGAGATTGAGAAAAATACTTTTGAAGCAATAAAAAAATACCATGGACACATGGAACACATTGCGCAGGAAAGAATCAAAGATGAAACGGTTAGAATTATTTTATCAGACAATCCCGCCGAAGGAATTGATATGCTGCATAAGACCGGACTTTTGAATTATGTTATTCCGGAACTGGAAAAAGGAGTGGGAGTTTCACAAAATCGCCATCACATCTATACTATTTATAAGCACAGCATTCTGGCTCTGAAATTTTGTCCTTCGAAAAAATTGGAAGTGCGCCTGGCATCGCTTCTGCATGATATTGCCAAGCCGCAAACCAAAAGAGGCGAGGGGCTTTATGCCACTTTCTATAATCATGATCACGTCGGCGCCAGAATCGCCCGAAAAATTTTGGAGCGCCTGAGATTTTCCAATGATATTATCGAAAAAGTTTCTCTCTTGATTGATAACCATATGTTTTATTATAATCCGGATGAAGTGACAGAAAGCTCGGTGCGACGATTGATTAAAAAAGTCGGTTTGGAAAATATAAAAGACCTCATCGATGTGCGCATCGCAGACCGGCTGGGATCGGGCGTACCGAAGGCCAAACCCTACAAATTGCGCCATCTGGAATACGTAATCGACAAGGTTTCGCACGATGCAATTTCGGTAAAGATGCTAAAAATAAACGGGGATGATTTGATGAAAGAATTGAAAATTGCACCCGGGCCGAAAATCGGAGCTATTCTCGACGTATTGCTTTCTGAAGCAATTGAAGACGCTTCCAAAAATAACGGAGACCGTCTCTTGGCTCGCGCGAAAGAATTGGAAAAAGAAGATCTGGGCAAATTGCGCGACATGGCAAAAGAAAAAATCGAAGATAAAAAAGAGGAAGAGGACAAGGAATTAAAGGGAAAACATTGGGTAAAATGATATTGTATTGCAAAAGGATGATTAGCTCAGTCTTGCCCGCCCACCTTTGTCTGGACACATAGCTCAGTTGGTTAGAGCACTGCATTCACATTGCAGGGGTCAGTGGTTCAAGTCCACTTGTGTCCACAAAGGTGGGCGGGTGAAATTAGAGCGCACGATTCACATTCGTGAGGTCACTGGTCCAAGTCCAGTATTATCCACACAGATCATGGGCCTATAGTAAAGTGGTATTACACGGCATTCGCATTGCTGGGGCGCGAGTTCGATTCTCGCTAGGTCCACAAAACAAAAATTGTATTTAAAACATGGCATCGCAAGTCGCACACATAATTTACGCCCGGAAATATTTGGATAAATATCCTTCGACGATCGACAAGGATGAATTTATATTAGGCTGCGTCTTTCCTGACATCCGAAGGATCGCGGAAAATATTTCCCGAAAAGACACGCATATGCGGTTCACTCCGCTCGATCTTAATTTCGAAGGGCTGACTTCTTTCCAGGCCGGATGGAAATTTCATCTGTATTGCGATATGAGAAGAGAAGAGATTTTAAATAAATATAAATTTTACACTGTAAAAGATACCGATAAATTCTGGAATAATCCAAATAAACAACTGGAAGATTCTCTTGTGTATAAAGACTATAATAACTGGGAAAAAGTTATCAGTTATTTCAATAATGTTCCGAAAATTGAAACGGGATTAAATATTTCACAGGAGACGATTTCTTTGTGGTATGCTGTAATTGCTAAATATCTTGAAAAAAAACCTGATGATAAATCCATGCATATCTATCTTTCTAAAATTGGCTTTGAATCGGAGGCTGACGAAATGATTAAAGTTATTGACAATTTGCGAAAAAATGAGAAAGTAATAGAAGTCCTTAAAAAAATAAAGGACGAAATAGTATAGGCCGACGTGGTGAAACCGCCGTAAAATTCCGCCTGCGCGGAATCACGGGGCAAGTTGGCATACACGCCTTGGTGGTGAAATTGGTATACACGCACGTTTCAGGTACGTGTGGGGAAACCCGTGGGAGTTCGAGTCTCCCCCAAGGCACAATTAAAGTTTAACGGGGTATAGTATATCGGTAGTACGCGCCCTTCGGGTGGGTGAAGGCTGGGTTCAATTCCCGGTACCCCGACAAAAAATATGCAATTAAAATTTGAAAGCATTAAGGAAAATCCGGTTAATCTTTTTCGAAGAGCGGGTTATATTTTTCAAAGGAAAGAAGGAAGTGAAATGAGTTTTGTCCGTCCGTTGGCACGAGCAGGCTTTCCGCGTTTCCACATCTATGCATCCGTTTCCGAAACGGCATTATTAGTGAATATTCATCTCGACCAAAAAAAAGAAACTTACGGAACCGGAACGCGGCATCACGGAGAATATGAAGACGACGGAGCGCTCAAACCGGAAATTGAAAGATTGAAAAATATTTTTTCCTAGCTAGTCAGATGTGTGTTTAAAGTTTAAGCCCAGGTGGCGGAATTGGTATACGCGCCAGTCTTAGGAACTGGTTCCCGCAAGGGATTGGAGGTTCGAGTCCTCTCCTGGGCACATGAAAAAAATCATAATTACAGAAAAAAATTCAGGCATTCGCATAGACAAATTCCTCGTAGAGGAAGTTTTTTTAAATGAACTGACCCGCGGAGAAATCATTCGAGAAATTAAAAGCGGCAACGTCTTAGTCAATAACAAAAAAGTCAAGGCAAGCTACGCATTAAAAGAGAGCGACGGCGTAGAAATAAACATTTCCAAAAAGAAAAAAGAGCTGGCGCCAAACAAAAGCATTGAACTGGAAATTATTTATCAAGATAAAAACATCATTGCCATAAACAAGCCGGCCGGACTAAAAGTTCACCCCTCCGAATTTCAAGAAGACAACACTCTGGCCAACGGGCTGATCGCGAAATTTCCGGAAATTAAAAATATTGCCGACGGTTCGCCAGGTTCGGAACTGCGCCCAGGCATTGTTCATCGGCTTGATAAAGACACCTCGGGCATTATGGTTATTGCTCGCAATCAACAATCTTTCGACGAACTTAAAAAAATTTTTCAGGAAAGAAAAATAATCAAAAAATATCTGGCGATCGTCCACGGCCATTTGAAAAACAAAAAAGGCGTAATTGAAAAACCGATCGCCCGCGCCGAAAATTACAAAAAACAGATTATTGCCCACAGGAAAACAAGAACAAAGACCCGAGAAGCCGTCACGGAATACACAGTGTTGAGAGAATTCAGTGATTATTCGCTAGTCGAGGCAATGCCACGCACCGGACGAATGCACCAAATCAGGATTCATCTTTTTTCTTTAGGCAATCCCGTCGTCGGCGATCAGAAATATAAATCAAAAAAAATCCGCTCCGCAAAAGAAGCACAAAGACAACTTCTTCACGCTCAAAAATTAGAATTTGAACTTTTCGGCAAAAAATACTCGTTCGAAAGCGAATTGCCCGAAGATTTCTCTGTCTTTCTCGATTCTCTTGACTAAAAAGCGATAAAAGGGTAAGATGAAAAAGCTAAAAAATTAGTTTAATTTCCTAGAATCTGCCTCGAAATACTCAGTTAGTGAGTTTTTTAATTTAAGAGAGCTAGGGTATAATAACCATATGCAACAAAAAATTATCGAATTGAACAAAAGTCTCAAAACCAAAAAAATGCCGGAGCTCAATGCGGGCGACGTCATTAAAGTTTACAGAAAAATCAAAGAAGCCGGGAAGGAACGCATTCAGATTTTTGAAGGCATCATAATTGCTGTCAAAGGAAAGCAGAGCTCCTCGCCTTTAATTACTGTAAGAAAAGTTTCCCAGGGAGTTGGAGTGGAACTGATTCTTCCAATTTATTCTTCGAACATCGACAAGATCGAAGTGGTCAAGCAGGCAAAAGTACGCCGCGCTAAACTTTATTATCTCCGAGGCCTTACCGCCAAGAAAAGCCGGATGAAATACAAAGAATTTTCATCCTTCATTCAAGAAGAGTCAGAAGAAACAAAAGAAGGGACTGCGGCTTCGGAAGAAAAAACTGAAGCGAAAGTTTCCGAGACTGTTTCAAAAGAAACTGAAGAAGTAAAAAAATAATTTCGGCCTTCGTGGTGGAATTGGTATACACACATGCTTGAGGTGCATGGGTCGCAAGGCCGTGCGGGTTCGAGTCCCGCCGAAGGCACCTTTACATACTAGCTTGCCTGCGATATTTTCTTACTGTATTATTTATTCTCAACAAATTATTTAAAATATAATTTAATTCTTAGTTGAGGCTAAATAATAAAGATAGAAAATATAGCAGGCGCGCTTAGCTCAAAGGCTAGAGCATCTCGTTTACACCGAGGGGGTTGGGGGTTCGAGTCCCTCAGCGCGCACCAAGAAATTTATTTATTAAAAAAGCTCGCCGAGTTAGCTCAGTGGTAGAGCAGAGGACTGAAAATCCTTGTGTCCCCAGTTCGATCCTGGGACTCGGCACACAATTGAATTGCGGGTATCGTATAGCGGCTATTATACGTCCTTGCCAAGGACGAGATACGGGTCCGACTCCCGTTACCCGCTCAAGACAGCAGAAACAGGCGCAAAAACGGCTGTTTTTGTTTTACCCGCTTACTTTTGTTGATTTTTCATATTTTTTGGCTTATTTAAGCATAAATATGTCTGAGTTTGAAATAAAAAAGGCTTATTTAAAGTATTATTCGGTCATACGCTTTGACATCTGGACGGTCTTCTGCTAAACTGGACGGTCGAGACTGAAAAAGGCAGTTCAGATTGACATTAACAATTAAAGACAATTGATGCGTATCATTAGTTTTCTGGCGACTCTGCCGTTGCTCTGGGCTGTGCTGTTTCCGCAAACATCACTGGCTGCCGGACCGGTAATGACTAATGAAACACAAACAAAATTCAAAATACAAGATAATAACTCAATCATTAACAAAATCCTTGATGATTACCGCATTCCTTTTAACTACCCTGGTTACAAAGCTGTTGAAAACACAGGGCTTAAAAAAATCCTGATTAATGCTTCCGCCTATACCGCTTCGGCAGACGAGTGCGGAAAAAGCGACGGAGTAACTGCAAGCGGAGCCGAGGTGGAAGAAAACAGTACTATCGCCTGTCCGCCTCAATATAAATTCGGAACATTGGTGCATATTGACGGACGCGGGACCTATGTCTGCGAAGATCGTGGGGGAGCGATCAAGGGAAACCATTTTGACATTTACATGCGAACCAAAATTCAAGCGTTCGCATTCGGCAGACAACATTTATTGGCAACTATAATTAAGTAGCAAAAGCGCCCGGAATCGGGCGTTTTTGTTTGACTCTAAAGATTATTTTTGGTACTCTAAACTTTGTAATGGTCGCGTGGCCGAGCGGTTAGGCACGGGTCTGCAAAACCCTTTACCCCGGTTCAACTCCGGGCGCGACCTCTCTTTTAAAATCTGCGCAAGCCGCGGTGGTGAAATGGTAGACACAAGGGACTTAAAATCCCTCGGCAGCAATGCCATGCGAGTTCGAGTCTCGCCCGCGGCACAAAAATAAAAAGCTCCTGGCGAGACGAGAACGGGAAAGGGTCGGAAAACGGGAGTTTTCCGCTAGAGGAAAGTTTTGAAAACCGTGGGTTTTCAAAGAGGAGCGAAGCGACGAGTGAGATTGTCTCGCCCGCGGCACAAAAGAGAATCCACACAAATGGATTTTTTTATTTCTTTGAAACAATTTGTCTAAAAACTTAAAATTTGCTAGATTTCAATAAAGTTCAATTCAGGGAGGTGAAAATTGAAAAAGCTCTTTATTCTCTTAACAGTACTTGTTTTTCTTTTTACTTTAAATACTATTGTCTTAGCAGGAGAAATAGAAAATTCTCCAGAATTTTCTACCGCGCGTTTTCTAAACGGTCCCATTTTTGACCAAACTGAAAGCGATGCCTACAAGGAAATCCGCTTTCTGATGAAAAACGATTGGATTGGAGAAATCGGATTTTTCAAAAGTTTGGGAGCTCACTTTGATTTGAAAAGCGGGATCAATATCAAAGTAGTTTTCTCTCAAGGAAATTTTTATACCTACAATGCCTGGAATAAAATTGCGGGCGAAAAAACCATGGATAATCCATGGATAATAAAATTTGAAACAAGAAATCCCAGCAGGCCGACGCCGACTGTATTTATAGGAAAAAGATTTAACAATTTTTTGGATATATTCAAATGAAAGGCGGATAGGCTTCATGCTACTCCGCTTCTTTTTTTATCTCTTCCAAAACTTTCGGAATTCTTTTGAAATCCTTGATTAAAATTTCCCGCATTCCGCCATTATATAAAGCGGCGGCCGGATGATATAAAGTATAAAAAATTTGTTTTCCGATGCCAGGAATTTCCCGGCGCATCGCTTTGCCATGGACTTGCGAAATTTTCATCCCCGGCAAAAATCTTTCCATGCTATGCCGGCCAAGAGTAACGATCAATTTCGGCTGAATAATTTTTATCTGCTCCAAAAGCCATGGCCAGCAGGCCGCAATTTCATCGGGAAGTGGATCGCGATTGCCCGGCGGGCGGCATTTTACCACATTAGCAATATACACATCTTCCCGTTTCAAATTGATCGCTGCCAGCATTTCGTTCAAAAATTTTCCAGCCGCGCCCACGAAAGGATGGCCGGTTTCATCCTCTTTTTGTCCCGGCGCCTCACCGATAAACATAATTTCAGCTTCCGGATTTCCTTCGCCCGGCACCACATTTTTGCAAGTGCCGCGCAAAGCGCACTGTGAGCATTTCGTCATGCGCGCGTTCAATTCGTCCAATTGTTCTCTTTTTGATTTCATTTCAAATCGTGAATTCTTATTAAATCAAACTTACCATTCTCCGTATTCCAGACCGCAAACGTCGGCAGATAAATTTCTCCCGCCACATTGCCGGGGTTTAACATCAGACAATTTCTAATTTTTTCCATCCACGGTTTGTGCGTATGGCCATGAAAAACAAAATTGTATTTTCCAGTTTCACACAATTTTTTAGCCACATCGGGAAAATGTACGAAGGCGATTTTTCTCGCCCCGTGGCCGTTAGGCTTTACGGGGTTTCCGGCAATTTCCGCTTCTCCAAACTTTTCGTAAATTTTTGTATTTTTATACTCTCCGGCGTGCTCAAAATTCCGCAACTGATCGTTATCCATATTGCCGAAAGTGTAATGAATGACGTCATCAAAATTATCGTTCAAAAAATCCAGCGTTTCCCGCGAAGCCAAATCTCCGCAGCAAATAATAGTTTTAATTTTTTCCCGTCCGCAATAATCAAGAACTTTTTTCAAGTTCACTTCGTTGTTGTGGATGTCGGAAATGATCGCGATTTTCATTTTTTGTCTCTAAATTCTTTTAATGTTTCGATGTCTTTTTTATTTCCCGGTGTTTCTGTTTCGCAGATCATGTCGATTTTATTTTTCTTCGCGAACGTGACGATCTTTTGAAAATTTTCCAGACCGATTTTCCCATGGCCGATATGTTCGTGCCGGTCGCGATTCGATCCACAGTCGGACTGGCTGTCATTGGCATGCATCAATTTGACATTTTCCAAGCCGATCTCCTGATCGATTCTCTTTATCGTTTTTTCAAAATCGCGCCAATCATATCCGGAAGCAAAGGAATGTTGCGTGTCCAAACAGATTCCGGCGATGGCCGGGCTGGCCGTTTTTTTTATAATTTCAGCCAATTCTTTGAGCGAATCGCCGATGATTTCGCCGGCGCCGGCGCTGTTTTCCAAGAGAAGCAATGTTTTACCGTTATAATTTTCCAGAGTTTTCTTGAGCATCTTGACCGTCTCTTTGATTGATTCTTCCTGGCCCAATTCCTTGGCGGTCCCGATGTGCGTCATCACATATCTAGCGCCGATTTGGCTGCCGCGTTCCAATTCGCTGCGAATGGCGCTGACAGATCCGTAGCGAATGCGATTGTTGGCGGAAGCAAAATTTATGTAATACGGCGCGTGAATATAAACTTCTTTTATTCCATATTTCTTAATTTCAGACTTAAAATCTTTTATGATTTCCGGCGTAAGTTCAGGCGCTTTTCCTCCTTGAGGCGAACGCGTAAAAATTTGAATCGCCTCGCAACCAACCTCCGCGCCATTCTTAGGCGCGTTCTGAATTCCTCCGGCAATTGAAACATGGCAACCGATGTTCATATTATTAATATAATTTTAGCACATAAAAAAATTCAGTCGAAACTGAATTTTCATACTATCTCCCAACCGTTTTCCGTCTCGATTACCTTTCCTTTGATTTCAAATCCGCTGGCCAGTTTATGCCCCCCGCCGCCGAACTGGGCGGCGATTTTTGACACATCCACGCCTTTATACTCTTCGCTCCGCAAACTGCCCTTGATAATTCCATCGCTTCTTTCGTAAAGCACCAGCGAAAATCTCGTTCCGGGAACCGTATTAAGAACACTGGCCACATAAGCAATATCCTCCGTCCCCGCATCGCACTCTTCCAAATCTTTCTGGGTCAGCACTGAAACAATCATTCCGTTCAAGCGGTTGATCTTCGCCTTGTCAAAAGCCCGGCCCCACAATCTCAGTGTGGCCAAACTTTTGTTGGCAAAACTGGCTTCCACAATTTTGGAAAGCGGCGCTCCCTTTTTCATCAGAGCCGATGCGATTTCCATGACATGCGCGGAAGTGTTGGAATGCTGGAACATCCCGGTGTCAGATAAAATTCCCAGAAGCAGAAACATCGCCATCTTTCTGGTGATTTCTATTTTGTTGAAAACAAAAAATTCATAGATAATTTCACATACCGAAGAAAATTTCGGATCAATGATGTTTATGTCGCCTTGGATTGTAATATCGGGATGATGATCAACCAGCGCCGTAACCTGATTTTCCGCAATTTGCGGAATTATTTTATTATATCCGCGCTCAACACTGTCACAGGCAATAATAAGATTATATTTTTTAAGATCCAGATGATCGGGCAATTCGAATTTTTCTTCCGCAAGCGGCTTGAGATAATCCGGATACGGATCATAACACGCCGCATCAACACTCTTGCCCAAGCTTTTGATATATTCTTTCAAGGCCAGGACCGATCCGGTTGTATCGCCGTCCGGCCGGGTATGCGCAAAAAGAAGAATATTTTGAGATTCTTTTATGGCAAAATTTAGAGTATTGAATTCTTGGGCAAATTTTTGCATCTTGTATTATAAAATGCGACTCCCGTCGCATTCTTGTTTTATAACTGTTTGAGCAACCTTTCTATTTCATCCGCTTTTGATTCCGTCATATCGACCTTGAATTCGATTTTAGGGAGCGGCTTCATTGCGAGCTTTTTATTCAGATTTCCCTGAATTTTATAAAGTTCTTTCCGAAGCGTCTTTATTCCGTAATCAATTTCTTTTTCCGGGAAAATACTTACGAATATTCGAGTATAGCGGAGGTCCGGAGTCGTGTCAACTTTCGAGACGGTAATAAAAACGCCGGATTTCAAATTCAGCTCGCGCGCGATTATTTCGCTCACGTTTTTTTGGATAAGAGAATTTATTTTGCTTATTCTTCCAGACATAAATTTCTAGAGTGTTTTTTTCTTCACGTCCTCTTTATAAGAAACAAGGATGTCTCCTTCTTTGATTTTGGTTTCTCCTTCAAAAGTGATGCCGCATTCATTGTCGCGCGCCACCTCGTCAGTCGCAATTTTATTCTGTTGAAGATTGGCGAGTTTTCCCTTGCCAATCATCTTATCGTTGCGCATAACTTCAATCAGAGAATCTTTGACTATTTTTCCGTCCGTCACTTTTCCTCCCACAATCATTGATTTCTTTTCCGTCCTGAAAATCGCCAGTACTTTCATCTTCCCAAAATCAGTCCGTTCGATTTCCGGCGGCAGCATTTCGATCAAACGATTTTTTATATCCTGGACCAATTCATAAATAATTTTATAGTTTTTCACTTCCACTTTTCCGGTTTCCGCCATGCGCCTTGCCACCGGAGTTATTTCCACATTGAATCCATAAATTACAGAATTGGAACTTTGCGCCATACGCACGTCCGATTCGGTGATGTTTCCTACGCCGATTGCAATGTAATTTACCGCAACTTCATCGGATTTTATTTCAGAAAGAATCTGCTGAATAGCTTCCAAAGATCCTTGCACGTCCGATTTGACGATCACATTGAGTTTTTTTATTTTCTCATCCGCAATGGTTTTATATATTTTCTGCGCCGTCAATTCTCCAAACCCGGTTTCCGACTTGCGCTTCAATTCTTCAAACCGCGTTCTGGCTAAGGATTTGGCTGAAACTACCTGCAAGATATCATTGGAATTGGGAGTGGAATTAAGCCCGATAATGCTGATCGGACTGGATGGCCCGGCTTCAGCCAGTCTTTTCCCGGTAAAGTCTTCGATTCTTCGAACACGGCCGAGAGTCGCGCCGGCAATTATGTCTTGTCCCTCTTTTAATGTTCCGGTCTTTATCAGGACAGTCGCGACCGGGCCTTTTTGCGGATCAAGATGAGCCTCCAAAACAATCCCGAGCGCGTCGCGCTTCGGATCGGCTTTGAAATTTTCCACTTCATTAAGCAAAAGAATGTTTTCCAGAAGTCCGTCAATGCCAAGATTTTTTTTGGCGCTTATTTCCACGCTTAAAACATTGCCGCCCCATTCTTCCAGAAGAATCCCGCTTTCCGCCAATTCCTGCTTAACGCGCTGGGGATTGGCTTCAGGCTTATCAATTTTGTTGATCGCAACGACCGTTGGAATTTTTTTCGACAGAAGATATTCGACGACTTCTTTCGTCTGCGGCCGCACTCCGTCATCAGCCGCCACCACCAAAACGGCAATGTCGGCAATGCTGACTCCGCGTTCGCGCATCGCGCTGAAAGCTTCGTGTCCGGGCGTATCGACAAAAGTAATCAACTTCCCTTTTTTCTTAACTTGATAAGCGCTGATGTGCTGGGTAATTCCGCCGGATTCTTTGGCTGCCACATTAGCTTTGCGAATGGTATCGAGCAAGGTGGTTTTTCCATGATCGACATGGCCGAGAATCGTTACGACCGGCGGACGCGGATGCAAATTTTCATCCGCTTCTCTTTCTTTTTTCAAAATCTCCAAAAGTTTTTCCAAAGCCATCTGGCCTTCCGATCCCGCAGATTCTTCTTCCGCTTCAAATCCCAGATCCTGAGCAATAATAGAGGCTGTTTCAAAATCGATTTTCTCGTTGATTGTGGCCAGGATTCCGTTTTTCATCAGTTCGGCAATGACTTTTCCCAGCGGCATGCCTAAAAGCTCGCTGAATTTTTTCACAGTAATCGTCTCCGGCAATTTAATTTTTTTAGTTGATTCCGCCATAGTTTAAAAATAACCAGGAAATAAGTCCCGCAGAAATTATTTTTGGTTTATTTAATTTACTTTTTTAGTTTCGTTTCCGATTGCAGTCCTAATCACCTGCTCTTCTTCTTCTGTCAAAGGATATTTTTCCGATTTGCCCCCAATAATGGATTTGGAATAAATCCTGGCTCCGTCCCTGGTAAACAATGATGAAACTACAACTCCGTTATTTTTTCCGTTTAAAAGCGCCAAGGAAAAACTCTGATCACCGCCGACGTCGCTGAAAGGATTAAATCTGACCAAAGCCACTTTGTGCAATCCGCGATAAGCCAAGCCGTTTATTTGATTGGAAATCACGTAAAGCTCCTGAATTTCTTTGTCCAATGATTTGATGGAGTGCGAATGTTGGACAATCACTTCCTCAAGATTCTTAATATTGCCTCCGGAAAAAATCGCCTTGTTTTTTTCCTTCAGCCTTTTTACAGCTATTTGAAGAGCAATATTCCAGGCTATAATCGCTAAAACTGCAACAGCTATAAACAAAACGAATATTGCGGAGTAATTATCTATTATACGCGAAAAGAAATTCATGCTTTTATCTTATTTATAACTTACTTCAGCCTAACATTAATAAAACCGGATGTAAAGAAAATCCGCCTTAATTCAAGGTTTTTTTTATTTGCGGAAGCGGGAGGATTCGAACCTCCGGTACCCTTTCGGATACACCTGATTTCGAGTCAGGCCCATTCAACCGCTCTGGCACGCTTCCAAACCTGGCTTAGTTAAATGTATAAAATTTTTTCGAATAAAGCAACAAGGTCTGGACAAAAACCTTCTGTCGTGCTACAATTAATGCATAATAATCTAGCTAGCAAACATTGGTTACGGCACACTTGCCCGCCTTCGGCGGGGACCTGACAAATGTTTTGCCGAAAACCTATGGCGCTTACGAACAAGCAAAAGCAAAAAGTAACAGGCGATGTAAAAAGACACGATAAAGATACCGGTTCACCGGAATATCAGATCGCTCTTTTCACGGAACAAATCAAAAAACTGACCGGCCATTTGAAAAAAAATCCGAAAGATTTCCATTCCCGAAGAGGACTTCTGAAAATGGTATCGAAAAGAAAAAGATTGATGACTTATCTTCAGAAAGTTAATGAAAAGGCCTACAAGAAACTTATCAAAACTTTGGACTTGAAAGGATAAAAAATATATTAAAGCAGGGTGAACCTGCTTTTAATTTAATCAGGTGTCGTCCTGAACTTGATTCAGGATCTAAAAAATTAAATTAGATTCCGGATCAAGTCCGGAATGACAATTATTAAAATGAGCATTTATAAAGAACAACGCGTCGGCGTGCTCGTCGACATCCAAAATATGTATTATTCCGGCCGCGTACTCTATAAGAAGAAGGTGAACTTCGGCGCACTCTTGAAAGAAGCAGTGGAAGACCGTAAATTAATTCGCGCTATTGCCTACGGCATCGCGACCGTCGAAGGTCAGGAAGAAAAATTCTTTGAGGCCTTGGAAAAACAGGGTTTTGAAGTCAAAACCAAAGACCTGCAAATTTTTCCCGGCGGCGCCAAGAAGGGCGATTGGGATGTTGGAATTGCTGTTGACGCCATTA
>JAJYKZ010000015.1 GCA_021788105.1 bacterium | reverse complement strand
TGATATCTTTTTGCATAGAGGTGGTGGGGATTTAATGTTTAGTCGCTTAAATCCTACCACTTCTTTAGTTATCCACCACACTGTTTAGTATAGAGCCAGTAAATTTTGCTTTTTTATACGGTTTATCCTATAATTAAGCATACTAATTGTTAAGATTTGCTTTATTATGTCCAGAATACTTTTAGTCGAGGACGACCCGATGATTTCGGAGATTTATACTAAGAAATTTGCCGACTCCGGTTTTGATGTTCTGAACGCCGAAGACGGCGAACAAGTTTTGAAAGTCGCTAAAGATGAAAAAATTGATGTGATACTTTTGGATTTGATGATGCCGAAAATGGACGGTTTTGAAGTGATTGAAAAATTGCGCGGCGGCGGTTACGATCCGCATGTTCAGATTATTATTTCCAGCAATCTCAGCGAAAGAGACGATCGGGATAAGGCATTGAGGCTGGGCGCGAACGGATTTATTGCCAAGTCGGAATACAATCCGAGCGATCTGGTCAAGGAAGTGCAGCGGCTTCTCGGACAATATCAGGAGAAGATGAAAAACGAAGAACGGATGCAGGAAGGTCAAGAAAAAAATAAATCCGCAAAGAAGATTTTGATGATCGAAGATGAAGAAATTTTTTTGGAAATGTTCGGAGAAAAATTGAAGCAATTAGGCTACGAAGTGTCTTTTGCCAAGAATGGCGCCTGGGGAGTCAAGGAGGCGCTGCGGAGCAATTTTGATTTGTTTATCATTGACATGGTGATGCCGGCGCTGACCGGAGAAGAAATTGTCGGGAAGCTTAAAATGGAAGACAATACAAAAAATACGCCTATTATCATTCTTTCCGCTTCGGTCGATGATGAATCCAGAAAAACCGTCGAGAATATGGGCATTAACGCTTTCTTTGTGAAGACCCAGATCACACCGACCGAATTGTCCAAGAAAGTGGAAGAATTTTTGGGCCGTAACTAACTTTTCGATCCGTTGGCGGTTTGATTGTAATTTTTAACATTTGTTCAAAAACATTTATGCGAAGGAATCTTATCAACGAAACTCCCAATTTGATCGGTCAAACGGCGAGACTGGCCGGATGGGTCAATGTTCGCCGCGATCATGGCAAATTGATCTTTATCGATCTGCGCGATCGCAGCGGAATGATTCAGATGGTAATTATCCCCGATAAGGAAGAAGCTTACAAAATCGCGAAGGATATTCGGAGTGAATATGCAATTGAAGCGGAGGGTTTGGTCAAGAAACGGCCGGGCGGAGCGGCTAATGAAAATATTTTAACCGGCGGAGTGGAGATCGAGGTGGAAAAAATAAAAATTCTTTCGGCGCCGGCTGAAGAACTGCCGGTGGATATTTCCGAAGATGATCTCAATCTTCATTTGGAAACGCTTTTGGATAATCGCGTCATAACTTTGCGCAATAAAAAGGTCAAAGCAATCTTTACTGTTTATTCCGAAATTTTGAAAGCCTATGCGGATTTCATGAAAATTGAAGGCTTTACCGAAATCAAAACGCCGAAAATTTTGAGCGCGGCGACGGAAGGCGGAGCCAACTTTTTCAAAATAAAATATTTCGAGCGGGAAGCGTTCCTGGCCCAAAGTCCGCAATTCTACAAACAGGCGGGCGCGGGAATTTTTGAGCGCGTTTTTGAGATTGGGACGGTCTTTCGAGCAGAGCCGCATTTCACCACGAGGCATGTTAATGAATACATCGGACTGGACGCGGAGATGGCGTTCATTGAAAATTTTTCCGATGTGATGAACGAACTGGAAATGGCAATGGCTTATATCATCAAGGAAATTCAGAAAAATTGCGCGGCGGAACTGCATATGTACAAGGCGGAATTGCTGCCGGTTAAAAATATTCCGCGAATCCGACTGACTGAAGCGCTGGAAATTTTGGAAAAAGAATATGGCAAAAAAATGGAAACAGTCGACATTGATTCAGAAGGGGAAAGGCTGATTTGCGAGTGGGCTAAAAAAGCTCATAACAGCGACTTTGTTTTTCTGACGCACTATCCGGCCAGCATCCGTCCGTTTTACTCGATGCCGAGCGCGGAAGATTCGCAATTTACGGAAACTTTCGATTTGCTTTTCAGAGGAGTGGAGATTGCCAGCGGCGGGCAACGGATTCATGATTACAATCAATTGGTTGAAAATATTAAAAAACATCGCCTCAATCCCGACGATTATGAACATTACTTGGATATTTTCAAGTATGGCATGCCGCCGCACGGAGGCTGGGGATTGGGTTCGGAGCGGATCGTCCAAAAAATGCTGGGACTCAAGAGCATTAAAGAGGCCTTGCTTTTTCCGCGCGACGTAAAAAGACTGACTCCTTAAATATTGGAAAATAAAAATAAATGAATCACACGGACGCCTTGGCAATCAACGAGGAAAGTTTGCATCACGATGAAAAATTGAATAAGAAAAAAGTGCGCCTGGTTACTTTTGATTCTTTTATTATGGGATTTGCGCAGGCGGCTTTCATCTATATAATGTCTTCCTATTTCAAGCTGGCTTCCGGAACTGAAAATATCGGACCGTTTTATCTCATCTCTTATTCATTGGTGCTCGTCTGTTTTTTAAATCTGCATAAGGCAGTCAAGAAATTCGGAAAAGCCAGAGTTTTTCTTTTTGCTCTTTTGGTTACGCTGGTTACTTTAATGCTTTTGATTTTCATCCAGCCGTCGCTGATTTCCATCGCGGTGCTGATGATTTTTATCGTGGCGGGCGGCTTGGAGTGGGTGAGTTTGGATGCGATTCTGGAATCTTTTTCGGAAGACAAATCTTCCGGACGGATTCGAGGATTGTTTTTAATGATTATGAATGTCGGATATTTGCTGGGGCCCTTGCTTTCCATGTGGATTTTGGAAAAATTCGATTATCTCGGCGTCTTCGTTTTTCTTTTGATTCTCAATTCGATTATCTTTGTTGTGTCTCTTGTTGGACTGCGCAATGTTAACCATCGGTTTGATCAGCAGCTGAAGGTTGTTGATCTGATAAAAAAGGCGGCCAAGAGAAAAGATGTTTTGCATATTTATTATGTTTCGTTTGCTTTGGAATTTTTTTTCGCGCTGATGATAATTTACGCCCCGCTGTATTTGCGCGATCTGGGATTTTCCTGGATTGACATCGGAAAAATTTTTACGATAATGCTGGTGCCGTTTGTTCTGGTTCAATATCCCATGGGATTTTTGGCGGACAAAAAAACCGGCGAGAAAGAATTTATAGTTTTTTCCCTGGTCATAATGGCGGTTTCCACGGCCGTAATTTATTTTATGGGCAGCGCCAGTTTGGTTGTCTGGGCTATCATTCTCTTTGCCACCCGAATCGGAGCGGCTTTAATGGAGGTTTTGCGCGATTCTTATTTCTACAAAAGAATCGACGGCCATGACGTCGATCTGATAAATTTTTTCCGGACGGCAATGCCGGCCGCCTATATCATGGCTTCTGTTTTAGCGTCCATTTTGCTGGCGTTTTTTTCAGTCAGATCGATTTTTGTCCTCATAGTTGTTGTTCTCGTTTCGGCTCTGTACCCGGCGTTCAAGTTGAGGGATAACAAATCGGAAAGCGAGATTTTAACAAAGGGACGTGCCAGAGAAGCTGTCCAATAAGTAGAATAATTATGGTTTATAATGTCAAATTGGAAAAATTCGAAGGTCCGCTCGATTTGCTTCTGGAATTGATCGAGCAGGAAAAAATGAATATAACCGAGCTGAGTTTGGCGCGCGTGGCCGATCAATATTTGGAACATATTCGCAACAATGAAAATATCAAGCTGGAAAATCTGGCGGATTTTTTGTCAGTGGCCTCCAAGCTGATTCTTATAAAATCCAAGGCGCTTCTGCCGCTTTTGGAATTTACGGAAGAAGAAGAGGAAGAAATCAAAGACTTGGCTCGGCAGCTGGAGGATTATAAGAAATTCAAAGAGGCTTCAATGGGACTGGGGAAAATGTCCGACCAGGGGAAAATCGCTTACTCGCGCGAAGGATACAGCGGCGTGCAAGCCATTTTCTATCCGCCTGAGAACGTCAATGTGTTCGACCTGAAAAAGTTTTTCCAGTTAGTTTTGGCGGAAATTCCGCTCGTTGAGAGGTTGGAGGAAGAAGTGGTTGGTGATATTATTACTTTGGAGGAGAGGATTAATGAATTGCAAAACACGCTGCGCCGGCGGGTGGAGGCCAATTTTTCCGAATTGGTCGCGAACGCCCCTGATAAAATTGATGTTATAGTTTCTTTTCTGGCGATGCTGGAGATGGTAAAACAGAGAATTATCGACGCGGAGCAAGGAGAATTATTCGAAGAAATAAAACTTAAGCATAAGAAAGTAACTCATAATGAATAATATGGATTTGGAAAAATTAAAATCAATCATCGAGAGCATTCTTTTTATCTCCGGCGAGCCGGTGAAAATTTTGCGCATCGCTAAAATTATCGGCGCGGACAAGCTGGAAGTGGAAAATGCCGCAATGGTTTTACAGAAAGAATATTCGGAAAAGCACGGGATGATCATTATAAAAAAAGAAGATGAAATTCAGATGGCGACTAATCCGGAAAATTCCCAATTTCTCGACCAGCTGGTCAAAAGCGAGATTCAAGAAAATTTGAGCCGGGCGGCGCTGGAAGTGCTTTCAATCATCGCTTACCGAGGTCCTATTACCCGGGCGGAGGTCGAAGCGATCCGCGGCGTGAATTGCAGTTTTACGATCCGGTCGCTCATGATGCGCGGACTTTTGGAGCGCGTCGATAATCCCAAGGACAATCGCGGATATTTATATAAAATTTCTTTCGAATTTTTGAAAAAAATGGGCATTGACGGCGTGGAAAAACTGCCGGATTTCGAAACGCTTTCCAAGGACGATAGAATTAACAGCGTTATCGGAATGGAAAATCATAATAATGCGGAAAATATAAAAACTGATAATCAGACAAATACCGATGTTTAACTTCTTATTTACTCTTCTGATTCTTCCATTTGCGCCGTTTTGGTCTTATGGCCAGCTGTACCATAATCAAGGCGGCAACTGGCGAAATGATTGTGTGGGAAATATTTGCAACATTCGATCGGACAAAAATTTGAACAGTTACAGTCTCTTTCCGATAAGCGAAGCGGTGGCAGCCGGCTTGGCGCCGGAAAAAATCACGGATAATCCCGAATTGAAAGTTTGGGCCGGTTCGTCGGTAGCAATTGATGTGGACAGCGGAACAATTCTTCATTATGACGACGGCAGAAAACACGTGCAGATCGCTTCGCTGACCAAGATGATGACAGCCAGTCTGGCAATCGAAAATATTAAAGACTTGAACGCGCCGGTTACCATCACCCGGACGGCGCTTGATGTTGACGGCACGAAGGTGGGTTGTCCGACGAGCGTCATTTGCAACAGCAATCGGATGTTTGTCGGAGAAAAAGTGAGGGCGATTGATCTGCTGCATGCAATGCTGATGAACAGCGACAATGATGCGGCGACCGCGCTGGGAATTTATATGGCCGGAACGCCTGATAAATTCGTCAAAATGATGAATGCCAAAGCGAAAAGTTTGGGACTTATCGATACGCATTTCTGCACGCCATCCGGTTTGGAAATAGACGGACATGAAGACGAATGTTATTCTTCCGCTTATGACATTGCCCGCATCGCCGCCTATTCAATGAGATATAAATTAATCTGGCAGATTATGGAAACTCCGAGCGGACAATTTTATTCGACGGACGGAGGGGTGATGCACGAGTTGCAGAATACCGATTTGTTGCTGACGACTTTGCCGGGTTGCATTGGCGGAAAGACCGGCTTTACTCCGCTGGCCGGAAAATCGCTGCTTTTGGGCGCGGAAGATCCGACTAGCCAGCATCGGATAATCGCGGTAATATTAGATGACAATAACCGTTGGACTGATATGCGGGATTTGGTGGATTGGATTTTCGCTAACTATAAATGGCAGTAAAAAAATATGGACATAGCCCATTTTGAACACATACCTATCATTGCCAATATTCTAAAAATTCTTCTGACCGGGTTTATCGCGTTTGTGGTGGCTTTTTTATTGACACCGCTCTGGACCAATTTTTTATACAAGAAAAAAATAGGAATCAAGATCAAGGAAAAATCGGTGGACGGAAAAGAACTGACTTACGTGAATAATCTCCACAGGACAAAAAACGGCACTCCGACTATGGGCGGAGTTTTGATTTGGTTTACGGTTTTGATTCTGATCTTTGCTTCGCATTATCTGTTTCCTTACATTGCTCAGTGGACCGGTACGGGATTTATTGCCCGGCTGGATTTTCTGAATCGCGGACAAACTTGGCTGCCGCTGTTCACGTTGGTGACGGTCGGAATCTTGGGATTGTTTGACGACTGGATGAGTATTAAGGGCATTGGAAAAAATAAGGGCGGAGGGATGAGGTTTGCGATGAGATTTTGGTGGCTGATTCTGATTGCCGCAGCCGGATCCTGGTGGTTTTTCTATAAGCTTAACTGGCATTCAATCCATATTCCGGCCGTAGGAAATTTTTCTATCGGTTGGTGGTATATACCGCTCTTCATCTTTGTGATCATTTTCACCACGCTGTCTTCCAATGAAACGGACGGACTGGACGGACTTAATGGCGGTATTCTTTTGATTGCTTTCGGATCATTCGTTTTGATTTCCGCTTTCCAGAACAAGATGAATTTGGCGGCATTTTGCGCGGCGTTGGCCGGAGCCCTTTTGGCGTTTCTTTGGTTTAATATTTATCCCGCCCGTTTTTTTATGGGCGATACCGGCGCGGCATCATTGGGAGCGACGCTTGGCGTGATTGCGATGCTGACCAATTCCGTTTTGGCTCTCTTGATGATTGTCCTGATTTATGTTATCGAATCTGGTTCAGTGGCGCTGCAGCTGTTTTCCAAAAAAGTTTTTAAGAAAAAAATATTTTTAGCCGCACCGATCCATCATCATTTCGAGGCCAAAGGCTGGCCGGAAACTAAAGTGACGATGCGCGCCTGGATTTTTACAGCCGTGACGGCCACGATCGGGGTGATTATCGGGATCTTCGGGATGGGCAGGCTCGGCAAATAAAAAATTATGGAAATAAAAAAAATACAAAACGCGGATGTAAAAAATAAAAAAGTTCTGCTTCGAGTGGATTTCAATGTGGCGATTGAGAATGGCCGGGCCAAAGAAACTTTCAAAATCGCCGCGGCCAAAGAAACTTTGGAACATCTTTTGGATCAAAACGCCAAAGTGGCATTGATTTCTCATCTGGGTCGTCCCGATGGCAAGCCCAATCCGGAATTTTCCTTGGAGCAATTGATCCAAGACGCGGAAAATATTTTAGGCAAAAAAATTAAATTCATTTCGAATTGCGTCGGAGAAAAGGTGGCTGTCGGTTTGGGAGAATTGAACGATGGAGGGGTTCTGCTTCTGGAAAACGTCCGTTTTTACGAAGGCGAAGAAAAAAACGACGAAAATTTTGCCAAGTCGCTGGCGGAAAATTTTGATGTTTATGTGAATGATGCTTTTAGCGTTTCTCATCGCGACCAAGCGTCAGTGACGGGCGTGACCAAATTCTTGTCAAGCTGCGCCGGTTTTAGGTTGCAAAGAGAAATTGCTGAAATGGATAAGATTAAAAATAATCCGGAACATCCGGCTGTGGCGATCATTGGCGGCGCCAAAATCGAAACTAAATTGCCGGTGATTAAATTTTTCGAGAAAGGCTACGAGCATGTTTTGGTTGGCGGAAAGATTGCCAACGAGGCGATTGATCAAAAAATTGAATTCCAATCGGAAAAGGTGATTTTACCTTCCGATTTTTTGGGAGACCGGTTCGATATCGGTTCGGAGACTATCCAAAAATTCAAAGATATTATTTTGCGGGCCAAAACTATCGTCTGGAATGGACCAGTCGGAAAATTCGAAGAGGCGCCGTATGACACTGGCACGAAGGAAATTTTACAGGCAATAATCACGAGTGGCGCCTATTCCGTCTTGGGCGGCGGCGAGTCGGTGGAAATTCTGGAAGAGAACAACGCGATGGACAAAATTTCCTTTGTCTCGACCGGCGGCGGAGCGATGCTGGAATATCTTTCAGGCAATCCGATGCCGGGGATCGAAGTGCTTTAAGGATAATTTTACAAAAGCGGGGAAACTCCCCGTTTTTCATTTGCCTTGGCTGTGTTATAATTAACAACAGCAGACAATAAACAGTAAACAAAAAACATATGTCAAAAATCAAAAAAATATTCGCCAGAGAAATTTTAGACTCGCGGGGAAATCCGACCGTGGAAGTGGAAGTGACGCTGGAGTCGGGAGTGAAAGCCATAGCGGCCGTACCGTCGGGCGCTTCAACCGGAAGCTATGAAGCACTGGAGTTGCGCGACAATGATCCGAAAAGATTCGGCGGCTTGGGAGTTCAAACTGCGGTGGAAAATGTCAATGAGGAAATCCAGAAAGCGGTAAAAGGAATGGAGGTTTTCGATCAGGAATCCATCGATAAAAAAATGATCGAGCTGGACGGGACGGAAAATAAATCCAAGCTGGGCGCCAATGCGATTTTGGGTGTGTCGTTGGCGGTTTGTCGCGCCGCGTCTTTGGAAGCTGAATTGCCGTTATACAAATATATTTCGAAAGCGTATAAATTGAAAAGCTCCGGTTACAAAATTCCAACCCCAATGTTCAACATAATCAATGGAGGAAAACACAGTGATTCCGGATTGAGCATTCAAGAATACAAACTTGTGCCCAATGGCGTCAAAACTTTCAAAGAACAATACCGGGCGGGCAGCGAAGTGTTTCATAAATTGAAATCCATTTTAACTTCTTTGGGACAAAGCACTTCGGTCGGCGACGAAGGCGGATTCGCTCCGCATCTGGAAAGCAATGCCAAGCCGTTGGAGTTGATCAATCAGGCCATTGAGGAAGCTGGCTATAAAAAGGGCGAACAAATAAACATCGGCGTTGATGCGGCGGCCACTTCCTTTTTTGATGAGAAGGATGATCGTTATGTTTTCAAACCGGACAATGCCGGTCTGCCGCGCGAAATGCTTTTGAACATCTATAATGAATGGACGCAGAAATATAATGTGATTTCGATTGAAGACGGACTTAATGAAAATGATTGGGAGGGTTGGCGGATTATGAATGAGAAGATGGGTGAGCGGATTATGCTCATTGGCGACGATCTTTTGGTTACTAATGTGAAACGTCTAAAGAAAGCCATTGAAGAAAAGGCTTGCAATGCCGTTCTTATCAAAGTCAATCAGATCGGAACGCTGACTGAAACGATCGAATGCATCAAATTGGCCAAGAAGAATAATATGAAGACGGTCATTTCTCACCGTTCGGGCGAAACGACCGACGATTTCATTGCCGATCTGGCGGTGGGCGCGCACGCCGACTTTATTAAATCCGGCTCGCTTTCTCGCGGAGAAAGAATTTGCAAATACAACCGTTTACTGAGAATTGAAGAAGAAATTTAATTCAGTTTGTCATCCTGAACTTGATTCAGGATCTAATAGTTATAATAATGTTGTTCTAATAAATTTTTATTAGATTCCGGATTAAGTCCGGAATGACAATCTTAAAATGCTAATTACCTTTCTAATCACCTTTGCACTTTTGTTCGTTATTTTTTATCTCTTCTTGCGGCCAATCATCAAGGGTGCCATATTTTTTCCAACAAGGCCGGAAAGCGTGGAAGCAATGTTGAGATTAGCAAATTTAAAAACAAATGCTAGACTGGCGGATTTGGGATCGGGTGACGGGAGGATTATAATTGCCTTTGCTCAAGCCGGAGCCGAGGCGCACGGCTATGAAGTCAATCCGATTCTGGTTTGGTTCGCGAAAAGAAAAATAAAATCCTTGAATTTGGAGAAGAAAGCTTTTATTCATTGGAAAAGTTTCTGGAAAGAAGATTTTTCGGAGTTTGATACAGTAGTGGTTTATGGATTTCCGCATATGATGGAGGATTTAGGAAAAAAACTTCAGAAAGAAATGCAGACCAGCACAACGGTGCTTTCCAACATTTATGAATTTCCTAATTGGAATTATGAAAAGAAAGAAAACGGAATTCGTATTTACAAAATTTCTTAAAATATTTTAAGTTGAAAATAAAAATGCAAAAAAATCCAACAGTATTAGTGATTATGGATGGCTGGGGCATTGCGCCACCATCTCGGGGAAACGCAATAACGTTGGCGAAAAAACCGGCACTTGACCGGCTCTATGAAATTTATTCTTCCACGACTTTGGGCGCGGCCGGCGAGGATGTCGGCTTGGAAGATCACAAGATGAGCGGATCGGAATCGGGCCATATGAATATCGGCGCCGGAAGAATTATTGCGCAGGATTCCAAATATATCTCCGAAAGCATCAAAAACGGCAGCTTTTTTACCAATCCGGCGATGGTCGGGGCGATTGTCCATGCCAAAAAATACGGCGGCAATTTTCACGTCATGGGACTTATGGGTGATGCTGACAGTCCGCACAGCGATCCGGAACATTTCCGTGCCATTTTGAAGCTGGCCAAAAAAGACGGCATCAAAGAAGTCTACTGCCACCTTTTTACCGATGGACGCGATTCCTATCCGAAAAGCGCGCTTGAGCATCTCAAACATTTTCGCCAAATCATGCGGGAGGAGGGAATTGGAAAGATCGCATCGTTATCCGGAAGATTTTATGCGATGGATCGGGCGAAAAATTGGCTGCGCATCACCAAGGCGTATGATGCAATCGTTTTTACGCGCGGCGAGCAGGCTGGTTCAGCGGAAGAGGCGATCGAGAATGCCTACGAGGCCGGGCTGACGGACGAATATCTTTTGCCGACGGTAATTGTGGAAGATGGCCGGCCGGTTTCCAAATTGAAAGAAAATGATTCACTGATATTTTTCAATCTCCGGTCCGATCGGGCGCGCCAGATGAGTAAATTGTTCGTGGCGATCAACAAGGAAAGTATTATTCGAGACAACATGCCGGTGATTGATAAGATAAAAAATTTATATTTTGTGGCGATGACTGATTTCGGTCCGAATCTTGATGAGCACAAGGCCTATCCGGAAGTGATTGTTTCATCCACGTTGCCAATGGTTCTGGGAAGCGGTTTGAAACAAATGTATATTGCCGAGTCGGAAAAATTTGCGCACATCACATATTTCCTGAACGGCGGCTATGCCGATCCGGTTGATGACGAAGAAAGGATTATGATACCGTCGCCGACAGTCGATTCATATGCAAAAGTTCCGGAGATGTCGGCACACCTCATTACGGATAAAGTTTTAGATTCGCTTCGAAAAGACGCATATGATTTTATTGCGATTAATTATGCCAATGCCGACATGGTCGGGCACACGGGCGATCTGAAAGCGACGGTCAAAGCGGTGGAGACGGTCGACCGGCAGATCGAACTTTTAGCCAAAGAAGTTTTGAAGAGAGACGGCAATCTGATAATTACGGCCGATCATGGCAATGCTGATGATATGTTGGACGCCAATTCAGATCAACCGAACACTTTTCACACCAAAAATCCGGTACCGTTTTTGTTGGTAGGCGATAAATTCAAGGGAATTAAATTGCAAGAAGGCGGAGTTTTGGGAAACATCACGCCGACGATTTTGGAAGTAATCGAAAGGGAAAAGCCGGGCGTTATGATAGACTCGCTATTTTGAAATTTTAAAGAGTTATTATAGAATCAAACTAGCTTTGTATAAATAAAATGAAAAAATTGTATATAAGAATAAGTATTAATCTTAAAAATCTAAGCTTGTTTAAATTTGTCTTTATCTTCTCAATCCTGCTGGGAAGTTTTTTATTTTTCGGATCGGCTGCGGCGAATGCGTCCGATTCGCTTGTCCAGCAAAGCGACTTGGTGTATCAGGGGGCGTTTCGGGTGCCGCAAGGCGGGAGCGGTAGTAATGAAAGTTTTCAACACGGGGGATACACAATAACATATAACGGCATCGGCGATTCCAATGCTATGTGCACAGCTAGTGCATCACCCTACGCTTGCTGCACCGGAGCAGGAATCGGTACCTGCTCCGGCGGCGGTTCATTATTTATGGTGGGAAATAACACAGAGACATATCCGAGCGGATATGTTGGTGAAATTAGTATTCCAACACCCGTTTGTCTTGATAGCAGTAGTAATGCTGTATCGTGCACAGGATATTCAATGCCGTCCACGCCGGTTAGTACTCTGACAAATCTGAACACGGCCTCTTTGATTCAGGGTTTCGTTGATGATACTTACGGTGCTCAAAACACAATTTCTTCTCCTGTTTATGACACAAGCGGCAGCGGATTATTGAACACCGGATTTTTGGTTTATAACGGGAAATTAATAGGAGATACGAAAGCCTATTACGACGCAGCTTATAAGCAAGAATATTCCCATTTCACCAATAACCTCAATCTTTCCCTGAATAATTTTTCCGGCTATTACGAACTTAATACGGGTCTCTTTGCTGGTTACTCTCCCGGTCCGATGACCGCCATTCCTTCTGCTTATCAAGCGCAATTAGGTGGTAAGGTGTTGACCGGTCAAGGGCCTGGCACTGGAATCGTAACTTCCTTATCTTATGGTCCTGCCGCTATAGCATTCGATCCGGCCAATTTGATTTCGTCAAATTTACCTCCAAGCACAATACCCGCGACAGCCTTAGCTTACTATAATTCAAGTCATTATTTGCCGGGAGGATATTGGGCGTCAGACCAAGCATCGAATATATATACAAGTCCTTCCGATCAAATTTACGGAACCGTTTTTCCTGATAACACCAGAAGCGTTTTGTTTTTTGGCAAACACGGGTTAGCGAACACCGATGGCCATTCTTGCTATGGCGAAGGCACATCGAATTTATCCGCCGCATATTCGGACGGTTGCCCGGGAGGAGCGGGGACGTGTCAATACGCGAACAGGTTGGCAGGGTATGGCGGATCAGTGACATCAGGGACTTTTATTAACGGAGAAACTGTTACGCAGGCCGGAACCAGCGCTATGGGAACGCTCATAAGAGTTGATATTGGAGGAACGGGCGATCTTGAATTTCTGAAGTCAGCGAAGCCGACCGGTGCAAACATAACGGGTGTATGGACAGGACAAACAAGCGGCGCTACCTTTACTCCGCAATCAGGCAGAGATTTGGGCGATGAGATTTGTTACGACCCTGCAAGCGGCCCGGGCGGCAAAGGCAATCATTCCTACCCTTACGTCAACTATGTCTGGGCCTATGATGTCGGCGACGCTTCCGGCAACAACACTTCCGGCAATACGGTCAGCAGTCTTAGCTCTGTCAATCCGGGCAATAACAATCTGACTGCAGTCAAACTTGGTCTTATACAGCCCTACGAAGTGGTGCCGTATGCGACATGGACTTTTTCTCTTCCGACTGAAGCAACATCTCTAAACCCCGGCAATTTTAGAGGGGCGGCATGGGATCCGGTTAATAGGTTATTGTATGTGACACAGTCGGATGCGGATAAAACAGTATATAGCGCCTTTCCTCTTGTCCACGTCTACAAACTCTCCGGCACCACCACCGATCTGGACACTACTCCTCCCACCATTTCTTCTTTCTCCCTCCCGTCCACGACAACCAGCCTGACGGTCAGCGTCTCCTCCCTCACCGCCACGGACAATATCGGCGTCACCGGCTACCTGCTCAATGAATCAGCTTCCACGCCGTCCTTAGCGGATCCTGATTGGTCGGCCGTTCCTCCTGCTTCGTATGTTTTTTCGAGCGCGGGCGCCAAGACGCTCTATGCCTGGGCCAAGGATGCCGCGGGAAATATTTCCCAAAGCGCCAGCGCCAATGTGATAATCACAATCCCCGACACTACTCCTCCCACTCTTTCCAACGGTTCTCCTGCATCAACTCTTACCTCCGGCACCACCCAAACCACTCTTTCGGTTACCACTGATGAAAACGCCACCTGCAAATATTCCACCACTCCCAATACAGATTACTCCTCAATGGCCAAGACTTTCACAACGACTGGGGGAACATCTCATTCCACGACAATCACCGGACTGTCAGACGGAAATTCATACACCTATTATGTCCGTTGTGAAGATAGCGCCAATAATGCCAATGCAACAGATTACAAAATCAGCTTTTCCGTAGCCCTAGCTTTGTCAACCGCCGTCAGCTCTGATACCGCTGCGGATACTGCCACCGCTACCACCACTGATAACGACGCCACTCCTGATATTTTCAAAAGCACCGAAATCCAGCTCGGCAACTCCTGGTACAGCACTAACCACCGCCTCACCACTAATGATGACTCTCTCAAACTCAAAGGTCAGAACTCTGATGTATCAAAAATCAAAGTGTATAAAGGAAAATCTCTTTTCAAAACTATCACTGCCGATCTCAACGGAGCTTGGGACTCAATTCTTAAATTCAAGGATGATTTCTTCCATACCATCCGAATCAAACAATACGACCAAGCCAACAACCTGGTTTCCACCAACAGCTTCAAACTTCGGCTGGATACTGCCAAACCTAAATTCAAAGAAACCATCCCATCCCAACTGGATATCGCTAGAAATGACAAAATCACTTTCACCGCTACTGATGATAATTCCGGCATGGATCATTATGAAGTCAAGCTTTATCCAGCAAAAAACTATTGGAGAGAACAACAAGATGATTTCTACCAAATTCCTCAAGATGTCTCTAATGGCACCTATGATCTTTACATCAGAGCATATGACAAAGCCGGGAACTATGCGGAGGAACTGATCCATGTGACGGTTGCAGATCGATTGCCAATTACAACCAATCGGCAAGCAGCAATAAAGACAACCAAGTCAATTGTCAAAACAACAACTTTGCGGCAGGCACCGATTACAAACCAAACAACAAATGCCAATGCGGTTTCTGTTGTTCAACAAACCAATCCGCAACCGCAAGTTCAAAATACAAAACCTGAAACACAAACTCAAACTTCCAATCAACAAACGCAACCTAAAAAATCCAATTTTGTGTGGTGGAAACCGTGGACGTGGTGGTGGGAATAAATGTGAAATTATAAAAACGAGAATATCCCCTCGTTTTTATTTTAGTTAGCTTGTGGTATAATTAAAAAATTAAATCTTAAAATATAAGATAAAGATTTTTTATGACAAAAATAATTTGCATCGGTTCGGCCTGCAAGGATATTTTTTTTCCGACCAATGAAGGCATTGTTGTTGATACGCCGGACGATCTGACGGCCCAGAAAAAAATTTCTTTCGAGCTGGGAGCGAAATATAAAATCAAAGATCGCTTTGAGTCATTGGGCGGCGTGGCGGCCAACGTGGCGTGCGGTTTGGCGAAAATGGGAGTTTCTTCCGGAAGCTACGCGATGATTGGAAACGATGTGAGCGGAGACTGGATCAAAAGACAATTTGAAAAAAACGGTGTCAATGCCGAGCTGGTCGTAACGGAAAGGGATTATCCGAGCGATATGTCTTCCATCGTTGTGGATATTAAAAGCGGCGACCGGGTGATTTTTTCCAACCAGAAAGCCAACGGTGAATTGAAAATAAATCCGGAAGATCTAAAAAGGTCCGAGTGGGTTTACATTGGCGATCTGGCTGGTGACTGGATGAGCAAGTTGGACAAAATTTTTGAAGCGGGCACGCGCGTTGCGTACAATCCTCGTTATACTTTCATTCGCGAAAATGTTCGAAAGACGATCGAGTCGCTCAAGCGCGCCGACGTGTTGTTTATTAATAAGGATGAATCGATCGAAATAATTTCATCAGTAGTTAGAGACGCTCCGGCGGAGCGTCTTTACAGCGAAGATGATTTGAATGACGAAATATTTTTGATTAAGAAATTGCACGAGTTGGGGGCCAAGGTAATCGCGTTGACCGACGGCGAGCGAGGCGCTTGGGCGTACGACGGAAAAAATATTTTTCATGCCGAAGCGCGGAAGGTGGCGGCCATCGATTCAACCGGGGCGGGCGACGCTTTTTCGAGCGGGTTTCTGGCCGGCTATATTAAAGGCGAAAGTTTGGAAGATTGTTTGCGGCGGGGAATCGTGAACGGCGCGGGTGTGGTGCAGGCGTACGGCGGCGTGGCGGGATTGCTTTCGGAGGATGAGATTGAAAACGCGGCGAAAGATATTAAAATTGAAGTTTTGTAAAATATGAATTTAAATAATTTATTCAATCCCAAATCCATTGCCATTGTCGGCGCGTCGCCGGAAGAAGGCAAGGTTGGCAATGTGATTGCCAAAAATATTTCCGAACTCGGGTACGCCGGGAAAGTCTTTTTCGTTAATCCGAAACACGAAGAAATTTTCGGACAAAAATGTTATTATACCCTTTCCGATATAAAAGAAGATGTCGATCTGGCCATTGTCGCTATTCCGGCGAAATTCGTGAATGCGACAATCGCGGAAAGCGCGCACAAAATTAAAAATTTCGTAGTGATTTCAGCCGGTTTTGGAGAGACGGATGAAGAAGGGAAGGCGCGGGAAAAAGAACTGGGCGCGCTGGCGAAAAAATATAATTTGAATATTTTAGGTCCGAACTGTCTAGGCTTTATCGTGCCGAGTTTGAAGCTCAACGCTTCGTTTGCGGGCGGTTTGCCGGAAGCGGGCAACATTGCCTTTGTTTCCCAGTCGGGTGCGCTGGCGGTGGCCATTATGGATATTGCTAAAAAAGAAAACATCAGATTTTCTTCCATAATTTCGGTCGGCAATAAAATGCAGATCGATGAAACGGAACTTTTGGAATATCTGAACGAAGATCCGGAAACCAAAGTGATCGGAATGTATCTGGAAGGAATTAGAGACGGAAAAAAATTTATCAAAGTTGCCCAGGAAGTTTCCCGCAACAAACCGATTGTGATCCTGAAAGCCGGAAAAACCGAAAAAACGCAAAAGGCCATTTCTTCCCACACCGGCGCACTGGCCGGAAGCGATGAAACGATCGACGCGGTATTTGAAAAAACCGGCGTTATCCGGGCGGAAAATCTGGAAAACTTTTTCAGCCTTTTGAATTTTATTTCTATCAGCCGAGTGCCTTCCAATAATAAGGCGATCATAATTACCAACGCCGGCGGACCGGGCGTGTTGACGACGGATGAATTCAAAAATAAAAATATAATCCCGGCCGATCTGGATGCGGATGTTAAAAAAGAATTCAGGAATTTTTTGCCGGAAGAATCCTCGGTGGAAAATCCGATCGACCTTTTGGGCGATGCGATGGAGGATCGCTATGAAAAAGCATTGGAGATCATTAACCGGCAGGAAAAAATCGGATCGGTCATTTGCGTTTTGACTCCCCAGGACCAGACGCCGGTGGAAAAAATTGCCGATAAAATAATTGAATTTAAAAACAATCCGCCGGCTGGCGGAGAAAAAACCGCACTAACGGTTTTTATTGGAGGCGAGCGAGTGGAAAAAGCTGTTGCTAAGCTGAAAGAAAATGGCGTGCCCAATTTTTCTTTTCCGGAGCAGGCGATTGCGGCATTGGATGATTATTTCAAATGGAATATTTTCAAAAACCATTTGCAAGAAAAAAAAGAAAAAGCGTCTTTTAGCGAGGTTTCAAAAAGAAAAGAAAAAGTTTCCGGAATTATTTCAAAGGCCAAGGCGAGCGGCCGCAGCGCCCTTCTTTTTTCCGAGGCCAAGGAAATCATGGAAACTTACGGGATAAACGTGATTAATTCCATTTCAGCCGGAACGGATTCAAAAAATCTTAAGAGTGTCAAATTTCCGGTCGTGGTTAAAGTGGACAGCGACAAAGTTCTTCACAAGACTGATCGGCAAGGATTGATTTTGAATATCCAAAGCGAAAGCGAATTGAAAAAAGCGATCGAGACAATGAAAGAAAATTTTCCCGGTGAGAATATTATTGTGCAACCGATGCTTCAGCGCCAGACCGAACTGATTTTGGGAATCAAGCGAGACGCTATTTTTGGTCCGGTGGCAGTCTATGGTTTGGGCGGCATTTACACGGAAGTTTTTAAGATGGTGGATTTCTTGGTTCCGCCGGCATCGGCAGATGAAGTGAAAAGGAATCTAACAAGAAGCAAAATTAAATTCCTCTTCGAAGGAGCGCGCGGCTTGAAAGCTTATAATCTCGATGAAATAACAAAAATTTTATGCGGTCTTTCCAAATTGGCCGTGGAAATCGAAGAAATAAAAGAGCTTGATATCAATCCGCTTCTTGCCTATAATAATGGTGACAAAGCTATGGCAGTGGACGTGAAAATAATTGTCTAGTTAAAAAACAGCGAATCGGAATTTAAATCATGAATAATTCGGCGAGGTGAGGTTCACCTCGCTTTCACTTGAATATACAAATGGAAAAAATCTGGAAAATAAAAAAAGAAAATAAAATTGACGAAACGCTTGTAAAAAAGTTTCAGCCGGTTATTTTGCGGCTACTGGCCAATCGCGGAATCACTGAAGTTGCGGGCATTGAAAAATTTTTTAATCTTGACTATTCGCGCGATGTGCTCGATCCCTTTAATTTTTCGGACATGGCGAGGGCGGCGGATAGAATAATAAAAGCGAAAGGCAAAAGGGAAAAGATTGCGATTTTCGGAGACTACGATGCGGACGGCGTAACGGCCACTGCGCTTCTTTATGAAACTTTGAAACTATTGGGATTTGAAGATGTCATAATTTACATTCCCGACCGTCAGAATGAAGGTTATGGCATGAATAGCGAGGCGATTGAATATTTAAAAAGCCAAGGGGTCGGCCTTATTATTACTGTCGATTGCGGGATTACGAATTTTTCTGAGGCGGAAAAGGCCGGAGAATTGGGAATGGATTTGATTATTACCGATCATCATCACGTGCCGGAAAAAATTCCGACGGCGGTGGCAATCATTAATCCGCATATGAAAAATTGCCGGTACGCTTTTCAAGATCTGGCCGGCGTAGGAGTGGCTTTTAAGTTGGCGCAGGCGCTCTATCAAAAAATCGATCCGGAAAATATCGAACAGTTGAAATGGCTTTTGGATCTGGTGGCGGTCGGTACGGTGGCGGATTGCGTTCCGGTCCTGGGAGAAAACCGGGCGCTGGTAAAATATGGACTGATCGTTCTTTCTAAAACGCGCCGAGTCGGACTTCAGGAATTGTTTAAGGTCGGAAGGATAAACATAGATGAAAATAATTTGGCCACGACCCAAAAAATTTCTTTTCAGATTGCGCCGCGCATCAACGCGGCCGGCCGGATGGATCATGCCAACGCGTCGTATAATTTGGTAATAGAAAAAGACCGGGTGGCGGCGCGCGATATGGCGCTGGAGATTGAAAGCAAAAACCAAAGCCGGCAAAAAGTTACCGCGGAAATCGTGAAAGAGATCCGGGCCTTGGCGGAAAATTATTTTAAAGATAAAAAATTAATTGTTGCTTCGAATGAGCATTGGCAGGTGGGAATTTTGGGGCTGGTGGCTGGAAAAATTTCTGACGAATTCAGCAAGCCGACGATGGTTTTGCAAAAGCGGGGAGAAGAATTAGTAGGTTCTCTGAGAAGCATTCCGCAAGTCAACATTATCGAAGCGTTAGAAAAATGTTCCGGCCTTTTGACCAAATTCGGCGGGCATGCGCAGGCGGCCGGTGTGACGGTTTCTGGGGAAAATTTCGAAGCTTTTTGTGGAAAACTTTCCGGAATAATTGAAAAAGAGTTAGAGGGAAAAGAAATTTTTCCGGAGATTGAAATAGACGCGGAAGTTTCGGCGGAAGACGTCAATTGGGAATTGATGCTGGAAATAAACAAGATGGAACCGTTCGGCGAGGGAAATGAAGAACCGGTATTCTTAATGAAGAATATGATTGCTGAAGACATTAAGATTGTCGGCAACGGCAGCAAACATTTGAAGCTGGCGCTTCGGGCGGAAAATAATCCGAAAATTTTCGAAGCGATCGGGTTTGGTTTTGGCGAGAAGTTTTCCGAGCTGAAATCGGGCGATCATATTGACGTCGTGTTTAATCTTCAGGAGGACGAATGGAACGGGAACAAAAAAATGCAGTTGCGGCTGATTGATTTGAAAATGAAAAATATGCTAAAATAATTTCATGAACGAAAAAATTATTATGTACACGGACGGCGGATCGCGGAACAATCCCGGTCCGGCGGCGATAGGCGTCTACATTGAGACGCTTGGGAAAAAATATTCCGAATACATCGGCGAAAAAACCAACAATGAAGCGGAATATATGGCGTTGATTTTCGGCTTGAAGAAAATCAAGTCGATCATTGGAAATATAAAAGCCAAACAATCGGACATTGAATGCGTTTTGGACAGTGAATTAGTTGTGAAGCAATTGAATCATGAATATAAGCTGAAAGAAGAGCATATTCAGAAATTTTTTATTGAAATTTGGAATTTGATGCTGGATTACAAAACGGTGACTTTCCGCCACGTGCCGCGGGAAAAAAATAAAATTGCGGACGGCCTGGTGAACGAAGCGCTGGACGCGCGGGAAAAACAAAAAACTTTATTGTAAAAAAAATATGGCAAAAACAAAAAAAAGAATAATCTGGACAATCATAATTCTGGCGATCATTGCCGGAGGATATTTTTTGTTTCGACCCAAGCCGCCGAAAATTGTTTACACTACGGCGGACGTGCAAAAAGGAAATCTGAAACAGACCGTTTCAGTCACCGGAACGCTCAACGCCAATGACGTGATCAATCTTAATTTTGAAACCGGCGGAAGAATCAAAACTATTTTTGTGCAAAAGGGCGACAAAGCGGCGGCGGGCGATAAGATTGCGATGATCGATGACGCCGCGCTTAACGACGAACTGACTCAGGCGAAAGCGGGACTAGACAAAGCGATTGCCGATGCGGAAACAAATGACGATACTTTGCATGAAGATAAAGTGGCGGCGGATAATGCCGACGATTATTTGAATAAAACGGAAGATTTGGACAACAAGAATGAAGACGCGGCCAAGCAAGCGGTGACAAACGCGCAAAACTATTATGATGACGCCAAATCTTATTACGATCAAGTGGTGTCTGATGACGGTTCGAGCAGCGCGGTGTCCAAGGAGGCAAAACTAACTTTGACGACAGCCTCCAATAATTTGGCTTCGGCGCAGGAAAGTTTGAAAGTGGCGAAAGAACAATCTGATCTCAACGAGCAATCGGCTCAGAATTCTTCGGATGCGGCCAAAGCTAAATTGAAAGCGGCCGAATCGGATTTTGCGGAAAAATCCCGCAATGCGGTGATTACTGGCGCGCAAGCCGGTTACGATCTGGCCTTGAATAATCTTTCAAAATCTATTTTAAGAGCGCCGAGCAACGGAGTTATTACGGCGGTCAACAACAAAGAAGGAGAAGTGCTGGGCGCGACGACGATGAGCAGTTCCGGTCAATTGGGCGCACCGTTCGCTACGATGATGTCATTCGATCTTATTGTGGATGCCAATGTTCCGGAGTCCGACATTTCGAAAATTCAAGTTGGCCAAAAAGCGTCTATTACTTTAGACGCTCTGACTCCGCAGGATGTTTATGACGCGCAGGTAATTGAAGTCGATCCGGCTTCCACGGTGATTCAGGATGTGGTCTATTACGCGATAAAATTAAGTATTGCCAATCCGGACGGAAGATTGAAGCCGGGAATGAGCGCCAACATCGACATCCATACGGCGGAAGCGGATAATGTTTTGATGATTCCGTTGCGGGCGGTGCAAGTTCAGGGCAATCAGCAAACGGTACAAGTGCTTAATCCGGACGGAAAAACGACGACCAATGTCCAGGTTCAGACCGGCCTCAAGGGCGATGAAGGAATGGTGGAGGTAAAATCGGGACTTTCCGAAGGGCAGAAAGTGGTAACGTTCACGCAGACACAATAATTTTCATGGAATCAATCATTAAAGTAAAAAATCTTTCCAAAACTTATGGCGACGGCGGCGTTTTGACACGAGCGGTCAGCAATGTTGATTTTGTCGTCGAGAAAGGCGAGTTCGTGGCGATTATGGGACCGTCTGGTTCGGGAAAATCGACTTTGATGCAGATGTTGGGATTTTTGGACCGGCCGACTTCGGGCGAATATCTCTTCGAGGGCCGGGACATGCAAAGTTTTGACGATGACGAGCTGGCAAAAATCCGCAATGAAAAAATCGGTTTTGTTTTTCAGGCGTTCAATCTTTTGCCGCGAACGTCAGTTTATGAAAATGTCGAACTGCCGCTTCTTTATGATTCCCATCCGGAGAAGCGCGAAGAGAATGGTAAAAAAGTTTTGGGTGCGCTCAAATCGGTGTTGATGGAGCATCGCGTCAACTATCTTTCCAGTCAGTTGTCCGGAGGGGAAAAACAGCGGGTGGCGATCGCGCGGGCGCTGGTGAATAACCCGGAGGTAATTTTTGCCGATGAGCCGACCGGCAATTTGGATTCCAAATCAGGAACGCAGGTGATGAAAATTTTGCAGCAGCTAAACAATCAAGGCCACACAATCATTTTGGTGACGCACGAAACTTTCACGGCCGAGCACGCCAAAAGAATTTTGCAGATGAAAGACGGACAAATTGTTTCCGACGAGCCGGTGGTGAGCCGAAGAATTGCGAGGGACGGAGAATTGTTGAAATAATATGCGCTTGACGGACCCTATCAAAATTTCATACAACAATCTGGTGGCGGCGAAGTTCCGCTCGTTTTTGACCGTGCTGGGAATCGTGATCGGCGTAGCTTCGGTGATCGTGGTGATGGCGATCGGCGCCAGCGCCCAGCAATTGATTCTGGCGCAAGTGTCCGGCATCGGATCGAATTTGGTGGGCGTGATTGCCGGCGGTTCGATTCAGAAAGGCCCGCCGTCTTCAGTATTGGGAATCGTGACGACCACGCTCAAGAACGATGATCTTAGAGCGCTTCTGGATAAAAATAATGTGCCCGACGTAGCGAGCGGATCGGGTTATGTGAGCGGCGCGGCCTCGGCTTCTTATCAAAACAATTCAATCATTACCAATTATCAAGGCGTGTCGCCAGCCTTTCCCGACGTAGAAAGCGTCAATGTGAAGTCGGGAAGGTTTTTTACAAACGATGAAGACAACAGCCTTTCGCGCGTGGCGGTTTTGGGCGCCCATCGCGCCGAAGATCTTTTTCCAAATACGAATCCGTTGGGAAAAACTATCACGCTCAAAAATATGGCTTTTACCGTCATTGGAGTGCTTGAGGAGCGTGGTTCAACTTTGCTTTCCAGTTCGGACGATATGATTTATGTTCCGCTCCAGACCGCGCAAAAATTGCTGCTGGGAATTGATTATTTGAATTTCATCCGTATTAAAGTAAATTCAGCGGACAATGTTGCGCGCGCCGCCCATGACATTACCGTGACTTTGCGAATCCAGCACCGCATTACCGATCCGATCAACGACGATTTTACGGTGCGCGATACGACACAGGCGATTTCAGTAATTACGACGATTACCGACGTGCTCAAATATTTTCTGACAGCCATCGCGGCCCTGGCGCTTTTGGTTGGAGGAATCGGCATTATGAATATCATGCTTATCGCGGTTAATCAGCGGATCCGCGAGATCGGCTTGCGCAAGGCGGTGGGTGCCAGAATTTTTCACATCACAATCCAATTTTTGATTGAATCGGTGGCAATCACTCTGGCGGGCGGAATTTTCGGAATTATTTTGGGAATCTTTATTACATTTTTAGCCTATTTAATCATCAACAAATTGGGTTATGCCTGGCAGTTTTTGATTACCTGGCAATCAATCGTTGTGGCGACGTCAGTGACAATTTTAATTGGTTTGATTTTTGGATTGTATCCCGCCCGCAAAGCCTCGCGGGTCTCGCCGATGGAGGCGTTGAGATATGAATAAAAATATGTTTCGCAAAATAAACTTATCAATCGAGCTGGCGCTTAAAAGTTTGCGATCGAATATCGGCCGGACGGTTTTGACGCTTTCCGGAATAGTGATCGGCATCACTTCGGTCATTGTCATCATGTCTTCCGGTCAGGCGGTCAAAAATTTTATCTTGAGCCAGTTCAGCAGTTACGGACCGGATGTTATTTCCATCAAAACTAAAACACCTTCGGTTTCAAAAGTTTCGATTGCCAGTGCGGCTGCCCAGGCGGAAGGCGTTACGGTGACGACGCTCAAGCTGGCTGACGCAAAAGAAATTAAAAAACTCCCCAATGTTTCCGATGCGGTGGCTGCTTCGGTCGGCCAGCAAGTCGTGAGTTATCAGAATCAGAACAAGCTGGCCTTGCTTTATGGCGCCGGCGCCGATATTCCCAATGTTGATTCCGGCGTGAAAATGGCGCGCGGCCAGTTTTATGAGCAAAGCGATGATGACAGTTTGGCGCAGGTGACCGTTCTGGGTTCTGATGTGGCCAATGTTCTTTTCGGCCAGGATGATCCGGTGGGAAAGTATGTTAAGATTAAAAATTTTAATTTTAAAGTAGTCGGCGTTTTGCAGTCGCGCGGAGCGGTGACGCTCTTTAATTATGATGATCTGGTGTACATACCCGAACAGACATTGCAAAAGAAAATTTTGGGCGTGGATTATGTTCAAGCGATTGTGGTTAAAGTGAGGGACGTTAATGCGATCAATGAAACGGTGGCGGACATAACCGATGTTCTTCGCCGCCAGCATCATATTGCCAATCCCAATCAGGACGATTTTACGGTCACAACGATCCAGCAGGCGGAAGACATTGTTTCGAGCGTGTTTAATACGATTACGATTTTGCTTCTGGTCCTTACTTCTATTTCGCTCATTGTCGGGGGAGTGGGAATTATGAATGTGATGTATGTGGCGGTTGTGGAGCGGACGTTCGAGATCGGATTGCGCAAGGCGGTCGGTGCCAGGGCGGCGGATATTTTGAAACAATTTTTGTTTGAAGCAATAATCGTGACGCTTGTCGGCGGAATTATCGGAATCGTCTTGGGATTTTTGCTGTCGCTCGGTTTTTCTTACGTTTTGGCTTCGCTCGGATTCGCGCTGGAATTTTCCGTAACCGGCACTTCGATCGTGGTGGCGACGGTTTTTTCAATGGCAACCGGAATCGTCTTTGGTTTTTATCCGGCAGTGAAAGCGTCCAAACTTTCGCCGATGGAAGCGCTGCGGAAAGAATAAATCATATTTAAAACAAATGTCCGAAAAATTCAAAAACAAATATCGCGTCGAATCATCGAGATTGCCAGGTTACGATTATTCACAAAATGGAATATATTTTGTCACAATTTGCACAAAGGAAAGAGAAGAATTTTTTGGGAAAATAGAAAATGGTAAAATGATATTGTCGAATATTGGAGAAATAATTAAAGAAGAATTATTGAAAACACCAGAAATTCGCAAAAACATCAGATTGGATGAATGGATTATTATGCCGAACCATTTGCATGCAATAATTGAAATAAATAATGGCAGGGTGTCTGTAGAGACGCCCCGTCGGGGCGTCTCTACAATTCCAACAAAATTAAAAAATAAACGAGGCGGGTATAATTCTGAATGGAAGCCAAATTCTCTTGGTTCGATTATCAACCAATTCAAATCTGTTTGTACCAAAAAAATTTTGAAATTGAAATATGTCACCTTCGCCTGGCAATCACGATTTTACGATCATATAATACGCGTAGCGGATTTCCCTGCGGTCTTGCCGCAGGCCCACTAAGGAAAGTTTGAAAACCGCATGGTTTTCATCTAGTATGGAAGCATGAC
>JAJYKZ010000032.1 GCA_021788105.1 bacterium | reverse complement strand
TTAATAAGGACATAGGATTTGCCTTCCAGTTTGATCACGCAGAGGCGTAAGGATTTTCCCACTTGAGGCGCGGCCAAGCCGATCCCGTTATTTTTTTCCATTGTTTCAAACATATCCAAAATCAGTTCTTGGATGGCCGGATCTTTAGGGTCTTTGATTGCCAATGCTTTTTTTAAAAGCAAGGGATCGGGGTAGGTTGTGATGGGCAGGATTGCCATAATTTAAATTAATGAAATCGGATCGACATCGATGATCCAACCGCGCGATAACGAGGAAATGAGTTTCTTTACGTTGTCGGGAATTTCGCCGCAAGGAAGCTTCAATAAAATTTGTTTTCGGTATTGGCCGCGCACCTTGGAAACGAAGGCATCTTGGGGTTCGGTTATAGAAATTCCGGAACTTTTTTCTTGCAGGATGCTATAAATATTCGCAGTTTCGTCTTGAACTTTTTTAAAATTAGTAGTTTGAAATATGAGTTTGATAATTTTTCCAAATGGCGGAAGCTTTAAAACTTTTCGCTCGGCCAATTCTTGTTCAAAAATACTTTCAAAATCTCGGGCGACTGCTTTCTGAAAAATTTTATTTTCGGGATTGAAAGTCTGGATGATGATTTTTCCGGAATATTTTGCTCCTGGCCTACCGACCCGGCCCGACAGCTGAACGATGTGCTGAAAAGCTTTTATATTAGCTGAAAAATCAGGAATAGAGAGTAAATTATCTGCATCTATAATACCAACGAGCGCGACGTTTGGCAAATCCCACCCTTTGGAAATCATCTGTGTTCCGATAAGAATATCAATCGTTCCTTGGGAAAATTTTTTGTATGTTTCTTCAACACTTTCTTTTTGGGCGGATTGGTTGTCGATCCGGGCGAGACGGGCGCCGGGAAAAAGATTTTCAACTTCACGTTCGATTTTTTGTGTGCCGTTGCCGACATTAGTAAAAGCGATGCCTTTGCATTTTGAGCATTCCGGAGTGATGGAAGTTTTGTAAGAACAATGGAGGCAACGATAAAATCCTTCCCGATCATAAACCAGCGCCCGATCGCATCGCGGGCATTTTAAAACCGTTTTGCAATTATTGCAGACGGAAAAATTGCTCATGCCTTGGCGGTTTAAAAATAAAATAGTTTGAAGCTTGTGCTGCAAGGCATAAGCGATTTCTCCTTGTAATTTTTTAGAAACGCTAGAACTAATCCCGAAATTTTTATTTTGCCAACGTTCTTTCTTTAAATCCATAATTTCAACTTCCGGCAAAGGGATAGAATTTTTAAGGTTGAGGCGGGGAAGAGTCAATAAATTGATGTCTTGCGTGCGAGTCCGATAAAAATTTTCAATGCTGGGAGTAGCTGAGCCGAAGATGAGTCGACAACCATACAGTCCGGATAATTTATCGGAAACAGTCCGGGCATCGTAGCGGGGATTCATATCCCATTGCTTGAAAGAGATATCTTGTTCTTCGTCAACGACGATCAAGCCAAGTTTTTTAAAAGGTGCAAACACGGCCATGCGCGATCCAATGATGATTTTGGCTTCGCCTGATTTTATTTTTTGCCAGTTGGTGTAAAATTGTCCTTTAGGAATTTTACTGTGCAAGATTACAATTTCATTGGCGTTAAAATATTCCCCGTACCTTTCAACCGCTTGAGGCGTCAGGGTAAGCTCCGGCAAAAGAATTAGGAATTGCAAGTCGGAATTTATCTCTCTTAGTTTTAAAATGGAGTGAATATAAACCTCTGTTTTGCCGGATCCGGCTGGGCCATACAAATAGAATTTTGAATTTTGACTACCGGCTGGCGGATTAAATTTTGAATTTGTTATTTTGTTTACCGCATCACGTTGTTCCCTCGTTAATTTTATCGTTTTCTTTTTTGCTTCCAAATTGTTGGCCGGCTTTTGTTTGTGTTGGTTGGTTTGTTTAGGAATGAAAAATTTCAAAACTGTTCCGATCGGTGAAAAATAATAATCGGAAATAAATTGTGCCAACGCCAACTGATTTTTAGTCAAAAAATTTTCTTTAACGAGGCAGTTGATTTTTTTGAGTTCGATATTTCCCAAACGGTGAAAATCATCCCTGCTTTTAATGGCAACGCCGTTGATGTTTCTTTTGAAAAATGGAATGGAGACCAAGGTGCCTGGCGCAACTTTTGATTCCCAGAGATAAGAATAAAATTGTTGCTGGCCGAGCGGCAGAAAAGTTATTGGAATGACATCAACGATGAATTTTTTGGACTTTTTTTCCATAATTCTATTTTATCAAGTTGGCAGCGGTAAGTAAAAGGAATCCGTTGATTTTTTCACGCAAACGGCGTAAAATAGCATTATGCAACGAAAAATATTCATCAGCATAAATTTGCCTGATCGGACAAAAAAACGGCTTATTAAAGCCATAGAACCCTGGAAAGAGTTGCCGGTAAAATGGACGCGCGAAGAAAATTTGCACATAACTTTGGTCTTTCTTGGACACGTGGCGGACGAATCGATTCCTGAAATTTGTGAAAAAGTTCGAACCGCTTCCCGAAAAAGCGAAATTTTTGATCTTGATTTTGATCGAATCAAACTGGCACCTTCTGAAGAGGAGTCGCGAATGATCTGGCTTACGGGAGGTACGAATGGTAACCTTAAAGACTTGGTAAATAATATTGATAAGGAATTGGATATCTCTTTTGGAAAAAAATCTTTCCGTCCGCACATAACACTTGGGCGATTACGGGCGCATAAATGGAAAGCGCTGCAAAACAAACCGGAAATAAATGTAAAATTTCCCCTGATTGCAACCGTCGAGAGCGTTGATGTGATGGCCAGTAATTTTGCAGGAGGCAGAATGGAATATTCCGTTATTGAAAGTTGTCCGTTGGAATAGGTCGAATTTTTAATTGTTTCTATGCATTCACATGGACACGGAGAAAAAAATAAAAATTTTGGAAGTGTGGATTGACAATCTGAACAAGGAAGAAGTTTTAAATAAAATAAAATATTTTTTAGAGGAGGATAAATTTCATCAGATTGCAACAGTAAATCCCGAATTTATTTTAGAAGCGCAAAAAAATTCGGAATTCAAAAATATTTTAAACAATTCTGATTTACGCGTTGCCGATGGAGTGGGAATTTGGTTTTCTTTTCTGCGCTTTGGAAAATTATTGAAAATTAAAATTACCGGAGCAGATTTGATGGAAAAAATTTTAAAAATCGCAGAGGAAAAAAATATCGGGATATTCTTGGCAGCCAATCAAGAAGGATTGAGCATGTGGGAAGAAACGCGCGGCGCCATTTTGAAAAAATATCCGAAGTTAAAAATTGGCGGAATTAACTTAAATAAAAAAAATCCAAAATTCAAAATCCAAAATCCAAATTACGGAATAGTTTTCTGCAACTTCGGTGCGCCTGATCAAGAAAAATTTATCGATTCGCTAAAATTGTTGGAAAATAGTAAAATAAAATTGGCTATGGGAGTAGGAGGAAGCTTTGATTTTCTGGTTGGAAAAATAAAACGCGCGCCAAAATTTATGCGGGCAGTCGGTTTGGAATGGCTGTGGCGATTGCTCCAGCAACCAAGGAGAATAAAAAGAATTTTTAATGCGGTCATAATTTTTCCGATAAAAATAATTTTTACAAGATAAAACTATGAAAAAAACTCGTGTCAGATTCGCTCCTTCTCCAACCGGTTATATGCATGTTGGAAATTTCCGGACGGCCTTGTACACCTATTTATTTGCCAAACAGAACAAAGGCGAATTTATTTTGCGCATCGAAGATACGGATCAGAAAAGATATGTGAAGGATGCATTGGAAAAGCTGATTCAAATTATGAACTGGGCTGGTTTTGATTATGGTGAAGGCGTCTATCTGGAAAATAATAATATCGTCCAAAAGGGAGAATTTGGTCCATATATCCAATCGGAGCGCCTAGAAATTTATAAAAAATATGCCCACGAACTTATTGAAAAAGGACATGCCTACTATTGTTTTTGCACGCCGGAAAGGCTGGAAAAAATGCGGGCGAAACAGATTGCTGAAAAACAGGCGCCAAAATACGACCAGACTTGCTTGAAATTATCCAAAGAAGAAGTTGGGGAAAAATTGAAAAGCGACATGCCTTATGTCATTCGGCAAAAAATAAATACGGAAGGAGCGACGGAATATGCTGATCTTGTTCGCGGCAAAATCAGGATTGAGAATGAAGTATTGGACGATCAGGTACTTCTGAAATCAGATGGTTATCCGACTTATAATTTTGCCAATGTCATTGATGATCACCTAATGGAAATCAGCCATGTCATCCGGGGCGAGGAATACATTTCCAGCACGCCGAAATTTATCCAGCTTTATCAAAATTTTGAGTGGGACGTCCCGGTGTTTGCCCATCTGCCGTTGCTTTTGAATCCCGACAAGTCAAAACTTTCCAAACGCCAGGGCGATGTGGCAGTCGAGGATTACATAAAGAAAGGTTATTTAAAAGAAGCTATCGTAAATTTTGTAGCGCTTTTAGGCTGGAATCCGGGCGAGGGGAGCACGCAGGAGATTTTTTCAATGGAAGAGTTGATTGAAAAATTCGATCTGGCACACGTTCACAAAGCTGGCGCGGTTTTCGACCTGAAAAAATTGGATTGGATAAATTCACGCTATATAAAAAGATTGTCGTTAGGCGAGCTTTACGAAAAATCTTTGGAATTCTGGAAACAAAAAGAATTTTTTAATAACGCCAGCGAAGAAAAAAAATCGGAAGAATATCTGAAAAAAGTCTTAACGATTGAGCGGGAGCGGCTGAATAATTTGTCTGAGATAGGGGAGAATAACCAATTCTTTTTTCAAGATATAGATTGTGATAAGGAGCTGTTGCGTTGGAAAGAGATGAGCGATGAAAATTTAAAATTGTCATTGGAAAAATCTGAAAAAATTTTAGAAGAAATTTTAGAATCAGATTGGTCAAGAGAAAAATTGGAACAAAAACTTCTTGAAGCGGCGGCCGATAAACGCGGCGAATTGCTATGGCCGCTGCGCGTGGCGCTGACCGGCGAACAGAGATCGCCATCGCCATCCGATGTGGCATGGGTGTTGGGAAAGGAAGAATCCTTAAAAAGAATAGAGCAGGCTTTGGAAAAATTCTAACTTCAATTTTAAATTAATCTGTATTTGTGCTATAATTAGGCGGGTTTCAGTTGATTATGCACGAACACAAGATAGAAATTAAAATAAAAAGCAAGCTAAAAAAGA
>JAJYKZ010000031.1 GCA_021788105.1 bacterium | reverse complement strand
ACCAAGATCAAAATGATCAAAAGAATGTCGTTCGGTTTTCGAAATATACAGAACTATATCGCCAAAGTAACCCTCGCTTTTATCCCACTCTTTATGTTAATTCAACACACTATTTGTTAAAGAGCCATATTAGTTCTTAATCATTGTTCTCATAGCCAGCAGCCAAACTCTGAACATCAGCCGCATACCTATTACAGTCAGCTACTCTGCCAGGATAAGTATTTGTAGGATGAGATGTTCCACAATAATAAATCATTGAAGCTGCATATTCTCCCTTCTTACTTGTTGCTCCGGCATTTGCCAATTTCTTCGCCATTCCCATTACTCCATCAATAACACTCCAAGGATCAGGCGGATTTGGAGCTTCAGGAATATTTCTTGTCATTAAAACTATATACTGGAGCACATATGAACTTTCCCAAGTAGTTGGTAGAAATTGTGCGATGCCCATTGCACCACCATATCCTCCCCCACTTCCTGGACAAGAAACTTTCTTATCGTTCAATCCATAATGTAAACTTGTCATAATTTCTTTAAATACAGGAATATCATAAGAATGCATATGGGCATTTTTGTACGTGCATCCACCAGTATATCTTCCCATTCCACTTTCTTGCATAAGTTCTGCTAAAATAAAACTTTTTCTTACGCCAGTTGCGTTGCTCGCAAAGCCAGCAGCTGCCTTTACATCACTTATACTCACACTAGTTCCCAATAAAGATGACAAATTGCTTTGTAATTCAGACAACTTTTGTTGAAGCTCCTGCAGCGTTGCCTGCGTATCCTGAATATTCGAAACGATCTGTCCTTGCTCGGCCACTTGTTGATTCAACAGCTGCTCATGCTGCTGTTTTTTGGCAGCTAAATCCGTTTTGTCACTTGCCAATTGGTCCTTATTGGAACTGATATTATCCAACGTATCCAAAATTTTTTGCTTGATGCTGATCATATTATCGGTATTGGAAGTAAGGCCATTCAAATCTACAGACGTAGCGGCCAGCCGGACCAGCGGATCCTCCTGGCTTTGATAATATAGCTGTTCAACATAACCCTCCAGCATTGCCTTGTTCAATTCTTCCTGCTGGCTCAAATTGCTGATCTGCTGTTCCTTGTCGGCGATGTCTGATTCCACTTGCTGCAACACACTTTTAGTATTGTACACTTGGATTTTGTTCACATAAAGCGCCGACTGGGATTGGTTAAGCTGGGCTTGAGTTTTTGCAATCTTGTCTTGGGTCTTGCTCATTTCATTCTGAAGATCTTTGGCCGCAGAAGTATCTGATGTCGTTGTGGAAGAATTGGAAGTATCAGTCGAAGAACTTCCGGATAAAGAAGTGCTCGCGCCGGCATTTTTTAAATAAAAAATATTGGCCGACGCAAAAACGACAATCAAAATTGCTAAAATTGTTTTTCTTTTGATTTCCATATTTTCTTTTTATATTATACCACAACAAAAAAACATCCCCGTCGCCAGGGATGCTTTTTAAAAGTTCTTGAAAATTATTTCTTTGCTTCTTCAGCCGGAGCTTCCGGTTTGACCACGCCTTCAACTTTCGTCACATCTTCTTCCACCTTCTCGGACAGTCCGCTCAATTCTTCTTCCGATCGCGGAGGAGTCACCAGAGCCACAACCGTTTCCAGATCAACCTTAACCTCGACTTTTTCCGGAAGCTGAATATCCTTGATGGCAATATGATCTTCGAACGTTTTCAGTTTGGAAATATCCACATCAATGTGCGAAGGCAGATTGGCCGGCAAACAGGAAATTTCCAATTTGTCCATATTTTTGACCAGCACGCCTCCCAGCGCTTTGACCGCCTCCGATTCTCCGATAAAAATAAGTTCCACTTCCGTTTCGATTTTTTCGTTCATCTTGACCTGGAAAAAATCAATGTGCGCATATTTTCCGTCCACCGGATTTTTCTGCATTTCGTGAATGAGGACGTTGTGGTCGCTTTTTCCGTCAACATTGAGATCGATAATGACGCTTTCCCCGGATTTTTTCAGCAAACGGATAAAATCCAGATTGTTGATCCAAAGGCTTTCCGGTTCGACATTTCTTCCATAAATTACCGCAGGAATCAAACCTTCCTTCCTGCCTTTATTGGTTTTTTTGCCGCGCTCCATGCGAGTCTTGGCTGCTAATTTTATCTTATCCATATTTTTGGCCCTACCTTTCTCCTGTCCGCAAAAGCGGAAGAAAACCTCTCGAGCTTTAAATTAATTAACTTCTGATTAGTCCGGAAAATTCCCCTTCGTAACCGGACAAAAACTGATAGACATTTATCACGTCGTCGGAGCTGACTGAATTGGTAAAAAATTTTGTCCTTACTTCTTCGCTGTCCAAATCCGTCGCAAGTCCCAGACTGACCATCCCCGCTTGTGAGTTGGAAATGAGAACAATCGAGGAAGTGCGGCATTTCGGACAAGTGACATGGAATGTTGTCCGCTGGTCCTGATCTTCCAGAACGACCATATCGCCTTCTTCCAAATCGCCTTCACAGACTGAGCATTTGGCCAAAAGATCCGGATTGTTACCTTGCCTGCCGGCAGGCAGATTTTTATTTTTCGCCATAATATTTCTATGAAATTTTAGCACAAAAGAATGTTTAGTCAAGCGTCTTTATTCTTCGGGCGTAAACGCTTTGAATTAAGCCCACCGACGCAAGAAGTGTTATCATCGAACTTCCTCCGTAACTCAAAAACGGCAGCGGCACGCCGGCCACGGGAGCAACGCCGATGTTCATTCCGGCATTGACCAAAATCTGGAGAAAAATCATCATAATAATTCCCACAGACAATAAATAGCCGAAATTATCCCGCGCCAGCCTTGCCGCTTCCTTCAGTCGATAAATAATAACGACAAAAAGAATAAAAACAATCACCGATCCCGCCAAACCCAATTCCTCTCCGATAGCGGCAAAAATAAAATCGGTATATTTTTCCGGAAGAAAATTCAATTGGCTCTGAGAACCGTTGCCCAAACCCTTTCCCCATACGCCGCCCGATCCCACTGCCACGGTCGCCTGCAGAACATTATAGCCCGATCCATGAGGATCATTATTCGGCCTGACAAAATTAATGATTCTTTCTTTTTGATAATCCTTCAGGAAAAACCAGCTGGAACCGGCCGCCACAATGCCGATCAGAAAAAGAATCAACAGATGCTTTTTATTTATTCCGGAAACAACAATCATTCCCATCCAGATTCCGATCACGATCATAGCCGAACCAAAATCCGGCTGTTTAAGAATCAGCAGAATCGGAATTCCGATCAAAACGATCGATGCGATTATTCTGACCAGGACGCTCAGTTCGTTTTTTTTCTTGGACAAAAAGCTGGCTAAAAAAATTATCATTATCAATTTAACCAGCTCGACCGGCTGAAAACTAAATCCTCCAAAACGCAGCCAGCCGGTTGTTCCATTGATATGCGAACCCAGCAAGATTACCGCCAATAACAGAACGAGCGCCAGAAAATAGAGTTTCGTGCTCATGGTGTTGAGCGCCCGATAATCATAAAAAGAAAAAAATATCAAAAGAGCGCCGCCTAGAAAAACTGCCAGAAGCTGCCTGTAAAAATGGCTGCCGTCGAAAGTGCCGCCATTGAAAGAAAGGCCGTAAATCGCCGCCAGTCCGATAGCTATCAACAGCGTGACAACAACTAGCAATATCCAATCAAGTTTAAAAAAATTTCTCATCGGCAATCATCTAAATTTAAGGCGTCGAAACGCCGGCCTGAAAAGATTGAGGATTAAAAACATTAACTTCCGGCTGGATCTCCATGTCAGATACGGTGCCGGGAAATTTGTTGGGCCAGAAAACCGTAAAGTCGCGGCTCTCTCCCGCGGTTACCGATCCCATTTGGGTGGAATTGATCGCCACAACTTTTCCGCTTCCGTCCAGAAGAATGATCTGCACCTTGATCGAGGCGAAATCATCCGGACTTTCATTTTCCAAGAGTCCGGTAGCCTGGCTGAATTCCGTAGCGGAATCAACTTCGGTATAATTTTTATTGACGATCCTTATGTCCGGTTTTTCATATAAGTTGTTCGATTCGGCCCAGGCGGTATTTGTGATGTCGAATTCCGCGCTCATCGGAATTCCGGTTGCCGTCACGCTGGGTTCGATTATGTATTTGCTTTCGCCGGGCAAAATAAATTCGCTGCCGGTCTTATCGGCCACAATTTTTCCCGAAGAATCTTTCAACTTGAATTCATATTGGAAATTGCTGCTGCCGACCGAATCGTTCGGATTTTCGACATAGGCGTAGAGATCGTATTTGTCCGCCACTCCGCTCATTACAAAGCCTTTGCTTACAGTCATTAAATTTTCTTCCGAGAATTTTTTATCGCACTGTTTGGCGCACACTCCGCCGCAATCGACGCCGGTTTCATTCTGATTTTGCACGCCGTCAAAACAGGAAGGTTTGGGTTTCAGCCAGGAATAGATTAAAAACCCCAGAAGTATGAGGATGATTACGTAAATAACAATTATAAAAATTTGCTTTTTTTGGCGGCGTTCGATATCCATACGATTTCTATTCTAACATAAATTTTGGCAAAATAAAAAGAGCATTATTTTGGCGGCGGCCTACTTTCCCTGAATCTTAAGACCCAGATATCATCGGTGCTGAAGCGCTTAACGGCCGAGTTCGGGATGGAATCGGGTGTTGCCACTTCGCTAGAACCACCAAAATAGTGCTCTCTTTTAATGCTAGAATGCTTTTATGTCCGGCGCTAAAAACATAAATGAAATTATCGCCAAAACAATTACTGCAAAAATTATCAATGTAAATCTCAAACTTTCTTTATAATTCTTTTTATCGTTTTTCATGTCCCCCATATTTTAACACAATATTTAGAAATTATTAACTGCTAACTATCGCATAACGCGCAACGTATGACATAAATGTAATACGCTTCACGTTCTGCGATATGAATTTTAAGAGAGTATATTTTCAATTTATTAGTATCTCTCGGCTTAACGGATCACTCCGCTTCCACCTGAGACCTATCAACCTAGTAATCTTCTAGGAAATTGTATCCCGCCGAAGCGGGACAGTTGCCTAATCTTGGGGTGGGCTTCCCGCTTATATGCTTTCAGCGGTTATCCCTTCCGAACTTAGCTACTCGGCAGTGCTCCTGGCGGAACAGCCGATACACCAGAGGTTCGTTCTTTCCGGTCCTCTCGTACTAGGAAAGACTCCTCTCAAGCAACAACGCCTA
>JAJYKZ010000014.1 GCA_021788105.1 bacterium | reverse complement strand
CACGTAGGTAAAAATTCCGAGTCCTTTTGGCTTTAAACCTGATTCGTTTTGAATGGGCGTTTTGTTTTCATCAATAAAGGCCAAGCGAAAATTGTCAAATTTTATTCGCACGCCATCATCTGATCTTTCAACATTAAATCCGATTTGTTTGTAAAAATCAGCTGTTTCGTTTAAATCGTTAGCGTAAAATAGTGTTGAACGGATTCGTTTGATCATATATTTAAATTATTTTTTAACCTTAAATATTCTACCGTGTCCCGGAATAATATAGTCAGCCATTGATAGAATTTTCTTTCTGCTTTCAATCAAGTTTTCCATATTCATACCTTTTGCTTGGGAATGGTCTTTTTGGTTTATGTCGAATACTTGTTGCTCGTTATCTAGCCACCAGATAACATCGCCAGCAATAGCCACTTTGCCTTCAGAAGTATCAACCAAAAGGGAAAGATGCTCGAGCACGTGGCCGGGTGTTTCGATAATCTCAATATCCTTCCCAAGAATATTTTTATCGAATTCAGTCAACAGGTCTTTATTATAAATTAAATTTGAATCAAAAGTAACAAATTTAGCATTTTCGAAAATTCCTGCCAACAAAGTGTGGTCGGGATGACAATGTGATAAAAATACATAATCAATATCACTAGTGGCCAGGTTTTCTTTTTTTAACGCTTCGAGTAATTTTTCCCGGTTACATCCAGGGTCAGTAATAATTTTCTTGTTATCTTCAGAAGTAATTAGACAGGTTGTTGAACTGGCTACCCAACCATTTTCTTGTTGTTTTGCATAACCTTCGATTAAGATTTTGATCGTTGCCATAAAATTAGTCCCAAGAATTTATAAATTCATTAGAGTTAATTGTTTTTCCATACATAACTGGAAAAGTATACTCGGTTAGATTTTTGCACAAATCTTGCCTGATTTTCACATCCGTTGTTTCAACTAAGTCCTTAAGAATGACGAAATTATAACCGCGACTGAATCCACCGCAAATTGTTGCCAAGACACATCCATCGGTAAAAACTCCTGCCATTACTAAGTATTTTATACCGTTTTCTTTTAGAATTTTATCGAATTCTGAATTGGAAAAAGTATCATAGTTATTTTTAGTAATTACTGTATCATCCATGCCTGGCTTTATCATAAAAAATTCCTGTTCAAATTCAGATTCTTCACCATAATAAGCTGCCTTCGGATCTTCATATAATTCTTGAATATTTTCAGGCAAATACTTCTTTATCCAGGGAGTAAGATTGGTAAATATGACTTCGCCCCCAATCTTACTTTTAAATTGAGAAATAAAATCATTGAGCTTAGGAACCATCTTTCTGATTTTGGAAAAAGTTATTCCAAGTTCTTTATCTTCACAATCTTCGTGACAACAACCATTAACAATATCTATGACAATTAAAGCGGTATTTTCAGAATTCATTTTTGAATATGGTTTCATATGATTTTATAAATATTTAAATTATAACTAGTGTCTTTTACTCTTACTAAATTTCAATTTTATAAACTTTTTTAATTCACAATTTTACCCAAACAATAACTTTTTAAATTCTTCCTGCTCTTCAGGATGGATTCGCATATGGTAAAGATCAGCGATTATTTCCCTGTCCCTGAAAGTTTTGTCTTCTGAAAGCATCAGGAATTCATCGAAATCAATCAACCTGCTTTCTATCTTTTCTCCGGAATCCAATTTTGGTTCCTGGATTTTCTTGCAATTGCGGGCGATGAAATAATTCACATTCCATTCTATTTTAGAAACCGGCCGGATTTTTTTCCATAAGAATATGTCATCTGAAACATACCCCGTTTCTTCCAACAGTTCTCGCTTTGCAGCTGCAATATCTTCTTCGTTCCGATCATTTCTTCCGCCCGGGAAAGATGTGAAAGGATCCCTATCTGGTTGTTTCTGGTTTAGTATGAGTATTTTGTTTTCTACTACTGCGATAACACATTCGGAATTTGGTCTCATCAATCTTTCAAAGATTTCCGTAGTGCCATCGAACATTTCTTGTTCCCATTGCCAAACATCGAATATCTTGCCTTTGAAAACTAATTTGGCGTTTTGGGGAAGTTTGTTTAAGCTCATATTGTTATTTTAAAAAATGATCTATGAAAGGTTTACTTTCCTGTGAAATTAAAGTTCGCCAAATTCACTTTCCTATCTTTGATTTCATTGCCTGCACTATCAAATAACTTGAACACCAGGTTGTTATCTCCAGGAATTGCCGTGAAATTCATTTGAAAATTGTTCCAACTGTTATTGATCTCGAAATTGCTCAATTCCTTTCCGTTTCTATCCTGGACAGAAAGTTTTTCCGGCGTGTCCGATTGGGCAATGAACGACAAATTTATATTTTCCGGAGCATTTTCCATATTTACCAGCTGCATGGAGGCGCCATCAGCTGTCGGACGATAAATATTTTTGCTTGACTTGTCGGTTTTGCCGGCAGACCATCCCGCGTTGTCCATTACATCGGCGTAAAAGCCTTGTGGCGCCTTTTGGCTGACTTCAAACGCTATCAGGTCTTTGTCTTCATAAGTATCAGCGATCGCGATGTTTTGTCGGATGAAATTTTCAGCATTCCCTATTTTCTTGGCGCTCATAAAATTTTTTTGGACCGTTATGTATCTTATTCCGTAATAATTGAGAATGTCCGTCGCTTCGCCGAAATAATTGCTCTGGATGATTTTTGAATTGGTATTATTAAATTCGGTGTTCCCTTTCGGCAACGAATAAAGCAACTGGCTCAGAACCGGCGTATTTTGCTGAAAGTCGAATTGGTGTTTTATGACGCGGGCCATGGCTATCCCATTCACGACTTGCTTGCCGGTAATGGCACTGGTCATCATCTGGAAGCTGGCAAAGTCATAGCTGGTGCTTCCGGGAATCTCGAGAAGCTTGAAATTTCCCGGCTCTTTCGCGACCTGGTCATAAAACGGCGAATAAGCGAGCGTTGTTGTCGGAATCGGCGCAACCATGAATTCAATCAGTATGATGGCAGAGACAAATCCTGCCAGAATTATTTTTTTGGCGGGAAATTTTTGCGCCAGAAAAACGAAACCGTAACTTGCCAAAATTGACGCGCTCAGCAGCGCGAAAACGAAAAACCTTCCCACGGTCCGGATATTTTCGTAAAACGGAAGGTGTTCATAAACAAGGTAGTACGGCATATAAACCGTATTCTTGCTGATTTCGATGGTCGGTCCGATGGAAAAAATATAAAAAACAAACAAAGAAACCAGCCAAAAAATTATTGTTTTCTTATTTTTTTTAAAATAATCGTTTTCTTTAGCTTTCCAAAAAGAAACTGTGGCTAAGATCATTAAAATTATTCCCGTATAACTTAGAAAAGTGGATGATTCTTTCTCTCCTACTTTGGAAATATCCAATAAAGAGATTTTTTTCAAACTGCTTATAAGAAAATCGTGCAGGTTGGGCCAAAGCGAACTTTTGGCGGCGGGAATGAGCGGATTGATTGGACTGATCGAATATCGTTCCGCCTGTCTCAATCCGGCATTGAGAAAATTATTGTCTGATGTCGCCACTTTCAGATACGGCGCGAAAAATGCGTAAATTATCACAATCAAAAATACAGCAGCGACGGACACGTAGGCGAGAAATTTTTTATTTTTAAGGATTTTTTTTGGTTCGGTTATAAATTTATAAATCACAAACACTGCCACGAAAACCACGGTGAAGGCCAGAAGCTGTTGGTCGCTTCCGGCGATCAACAGACTAAAGAGCGCCGCGAGCAGAAAATTTTTAAAACGGAAATCTTCGAAAAATTTGAATAGAAATAATACAAAAAATGGGATCCACTCCTCGTGCATCGTTCCGACGTGCGTAGAAAGCGAATGATAAAAATGAAAAGGCGCGAAAGCATAAATCAAGCCAGCCAAAAATGAGCCTAGCCGGCTACGGGTAAAATAATACGCCAAAAGATAAGCGCCTAAAGCGCTCATGATGAAGCTGAAAAAGAAAAGCAGATTATAGGCCAGAATTTTTCCTAAAAAAAATCCCAGCAAAGCGTAGGGCAGAAAAATATTTATCTGGAAGCCTTTTGCCAATCCAACAAGGCCCCTCCCCATCCCTTGGGCATGGAAAATATTTATCTCTTGCTGGATCGTGCCGACAACCTGGTATGTATCGCTCTGCCAGATTGGAATTTCCCGGCTGATTTTAAAAATAACCGGAAAGCTCATTATAAGCGTGATTAAAACATAAAAAAGCGTGACTAAAAAGACAGGATGCTTTTTTAAAAAAATACTTAATGTTTTAAACTTCATTGAGGATTGATCGCATTATTTTTTTAGAGGGTTTTTATAAACTTTGATGAAATTTTCCGGCCGTCCGTCGATGTCCAGCTCCCAAACCGGCTTGTCAGTCGGGAAAATTTGATTAATACTCTGCAAACCGGAACTGTTTTTGTCCATACCGGGAGCGCTAAGAACTACATAATCAATGTTGGCCACATCCGTGTCTTTCATCCATTTCACTTGTCCTTCCATTACACATTTTCCGGCAAAAAACGGACACACTCCGTAATAATTGGTCCAGATTTTCATATTTTTCGCGTTGCCCATGGAATTTATGTAGTCGACTGCTTCATAACCGCCATATCCCCAGGAAGTTTCGATGGCCAATTTTTTTGGCAAAAAGTTGTTTTCATAGTTGAAATAAAACGGTTTTGCCAACCATACATTTATACCACTAAATGCTAAAACGAGCAAAAAAAGTATTGCTGCGTAATAATTCTTCATTCGGCTGACAATTTCATAAAATCCTATGCCGGCCAGCGCCAGTGCGGTCGGATAAAGCATTATAGAATATCTGGTAGTGGTTAAAACGTCCATTTTGGTTATGGCGACCAGATACACGGCGATGAAAGCGGAAAAAATAAAGACCAGATAGTCAAACTTGCTTTTGCGGAAGATTGACTTGATCCAAAGAAAAATCATCAGAAGCAAAGTGATTGGCGTTAGCGAGTATATCAATGCCTGCGCCTGCATAATCAGGTGCTTGAATGAAATCAGGCTGTGAAGATTTTTACTTTTTATTATATCCGGGATGTTTAAGAAATTATGTCCCAGCGACCAAGTTGCCAAAACCGAACCGGCCAGCAAAATCAGGGCGGCATACAAAATTTTCGGCAGAATTATTTTTAAGATCTGCAGATGTTTGGTAAAAAATTTTGCCAGAAATGATTTTAAAATAATCACGTCGAGCAGAATAAACCCGTCAATTCCGGCCGAGGCATATAAAACCATTTTTTGTCCTTTGAAATCGATGACAGAATCGTAAAGAAGTTTCAAATTGACCAGTGCGGCCGGCATCAAAAGAGCGAAGACGCCGATTCCTCCGGCGATGATCAGAAGATAGCCGAGTGTTATAAAAATTATTTTTTTTCGAAAAGTTCCCTGCGCGGCCGGATCTTGGCAATCAAATAACATATAAGCGAGCAAGACTGCCAGAAAAAAAGGAATGAGCAGGATGGCGACGTATTTGGAAAGAAGCGCAAAGCCTAAAAACAAAGCGGCTAGAAATCCATCAATGAAACGCGTTCCTTTGAGAAAAAGCAGAAATGACAGCAAGCTGGCGAATGAAAAAACCCAAAGCAGCGCATCCGGATTGATAATTTGGGAAATTCCGATCAGGACCGGCGACAGCAAGATGAAAGAGGCGGCAACCAGAGCCAGCCAATGTTCTTTTGTCAATCGCCAAAAAGCCAAAAAGAAAAAAAGCGACATCAAACCATTAAAAATTACGATCGGCAGTCGATAAACGCAGTAAGTTCTCTCTTGCGTTTGCGGATCGTATTTTGTCCAAAGATTTTGCTTGGCAATAATTTTGTTGCCTACATTGCCTTCGAACCAGCTTCCGATACCGGAAATGTAGGCCAGCGAAATTCCCGGCTTGTCATTGATGTGCGTGTGCGCCCAATCTTTGTCTGCGGCTGCGTTCCAATAATTCTGGATCCGGCCGGTATAGAGATTGGAAATCCAAAGATGTTCGTCGGCCGTCTCGAATTGGCTAAGATGGCTCAGGCCGAACCAAAAATAGGCGGCCAGCGGCAAAATGATGAGAAGCAGGACAAGATTTATTTTCCGGTTGTGTTTTGTTTTTTTTTCCGGCACAACCGGTTCTGTTATTTGTTCGGCAAGTTTGTTTTTTGCAAGACTATTGCGTTTGATGTGCATCGTTTTTATTTTTATATATGGCTATGAAATTGCCCGGCCGTCCGTTGATGATAAATTTCCAAATCGCCCGGCTGTCGTACGTATTTTTGAGGCCGTCCCAAAACGTGCCGCTCAATATTCTTCCCCGGCGAGTAGAAATGAAATAATCAAAGGCGGGCGGCGTTGCGGATTTTTTCTGGATGTCTTTCATCGTTACTTTATTGGCTTCGCACTGTCCGTCAAAAAACAAGCAGAAACCGTTATAGTCGGACCAGACGCGCATTTGTCCGGCACCAGGAAGCGCGTTGAGGTATTGCGCCGCTTCATATCCCCCGTATCCCCAGCCGTCGGAGATCAAATAATTTTTTGAAAGCAAGAGATTGGCATAGTTGAAATAGAACGGTTGGGAAGACCAGAGACTGAATAAGCTGAAAATAATAATTGCAAAAAAGACAATCAGCCGGAAAGATAATTTTTTTGCATCCAATTTAAAAAATTGATAAATTCCAATCGCTGACAGCGTGAAAATCAAAGGATAGAGCATGATGCTGTAACGCACGGTAAGCAGAACCTCTTGTTGCATTGAAGCGATGACAAAAATCAGGATGAAAAAATAAAATACAAATCCCAGCCATTGAAATTCCGATTCCTGCCGGTTTTTCCAAGAAAAATAAAACAGAGAGAGAATTACCAGCGGTGAAAGTGAAAAAATAAGCGGCAAAAATTGCATCGCAAAAATTTTCAGATTGGAGATATGTCCGAAAACACGATTTGGCGAAGCATCGAATGGAATGGTAAAAAGCCGCAACAGATCTTTTCCTGAAATCGTATTGAAAATTATTCCTAAAAATAAAAGCGGCAACAATAGAAATAAAACCAGTTTGAAATATTTTTCCAGTAAAAATGTTTTTCGGGCAGTCCAATGCAGCGCACGGCTATTTAAAAACAAAGCGTCTGCCAAAATAGCGAGATCAAGAATAAAAAGACCGGCGAATAGTGAGGCCATTCCTTTGAATCCAATGGTTCCCTTCAGAAAATGGTCGAAATTTACCAGATTATCCGGCATCAGAACAGCATAAATCGCCAGTGCGCCGGCGACGATCAGCAAATACGCCAAACTATAGCGCCGGGCATTCTGGGAAATTTCATCCGGCTTCCAATTTTTTGAATTTTCAATGATGTAAGCCAACATGACTGCCAGAAAAAACGGCAGCAAAATAACCGAAGTATATTTTGTCAAAAGTGACAGGCCCAGGAATAGCGAAGTCCAGAAGGCGTATTTTTTTGCCTTGTCTTTCAGAAAGATCAGGAAAGACAAGATTGCGGCGAAACCGAATTCCCACAAAAGACTGTCCGGATTGACGATTTGCGAGACGCCGACGATTATCGGCGAGAGCAAAATAAAAGTCACCGAAAGAAGTGCGATCCATTTGTTTCCGATAAGTTTCCTAATTAAATAAAATAATGCGAAAATAAACAAGCCATTGAAAATAAGGATTGGCAAGCGGAAATAAACATTAACGATTTGTGCTTTGGTGGATTTGGCAAAAGAAATAGCACCGGAAGCGATCTGCTTATTTAAATTTTTTAGCAGACTTGGTCCGATTCCGGAAACATAAGCCAGAGTGATGCCGGGCTTGTCGTTAATGCGGGTCTTCGCCCAATTTTTGGAGAAAATCGCCTGCCAGTACTGCTCGATCCGTCCGTTATTGTGATTCCAATAATTATTATTGTCAGTATTGCTGTAGATCCAATAATGCTCGTCGGCCGTTTCAAATTTCCCGAGATGCTGCCAGCCGAAATAAAAATAAAGCGCCAAGGGCAGAAGCAAAAGCAGCAAAAGCCATGGTTTTTTTTGCTTTGAATTTATGTTTTGCGATTGATTTTTATTTTTGATTAACATTGCCGGTTATGTTTGAAGTTGAATCTTCTGAAGAAATTGAAACTGAGCGTGACGCTAGTGGCCCGGATTTGGAAATCCTCAGGAAACTTTCCGGCCGGCTGTCGATATAGCGCGACCAAATTGAGGGTTTTTCTATTTTATGCGGAAAATTCAGCGGGATGGTTGCTTGCAGTGATTGGAAATAATAGTCGATCGTGTATTCCGAAGTATCCACTTTGGCCTTGTGGATGCATTTGCCGACGAAAAATTCGCAGACGCCATAGACATCAGCCCAAACAGTCAGATTTTTAGCGCCGGGCAGATCGTTCAGATATTGCGCCGCCTCATATCCCCCGTAACCCCAGGCGCCGCTGATAATATAATCTTTCGGCAAGAGCTCATTGGTATAGCTGAAATAAAAAGGAGAGATCAAATAGATGCTTAGAACGCTTAAAACAAGCAGGCTTGCAAAAATCCAAACGCGCGAAATATTTTTAATTTTATGCCACGGAAAGAATTTATAAATGATTGCGGTTAAAATTATTCCTCCCAGAATCCCGGCCGGCATGGCCAATCTGTCAACATAGGCCAGCGTGGTAAATGGCAAATTAAGATTTCCATTGAAGACATACAGCGGCAAAAGTGAAATTATTTTTAAAGAGAAAACGGTCAGAGATATGACGGAGAAAATCAAAACCGCCAATTTATTTTTGCGGTCGGAGTAATCTTGATAAAAAAATTCCATCAGGGCGATTGCAACCAAAACCATCGACAAGGGAAAAAGAATGATGCTGTAGCGTACGGTTACCAGCAACCCTTCTTGGATGACTGCGGCATAAAAAATCAGATAGAAAACGGAAAGGATAAACACCAGCGTGCCGTGTTTTAGTTTCTGAAAAAGTCCTTTGATCCAGAGGAAAAGCAGAGAGAAAAGGGCGACCGGAGTCAGGGCGAAAACCAACGGAACAAGTTCGGCAATGTAGCGTTTAAGATATGGCAGATGGCTGAAGAAATGTTTTTGTTTGGCGTCGAATGGAACGTCGGAAAAATTTACCAGGCCTTGTTTGGAAAGCCAATTGATCAGGACAAAAACGATCGAACCGGCCAGGATGAAATAGGTCAGTTTGGGCAGAATTTTTCTCAGGACGGAAAGTTTTTTAAAAACAAAAGAAAGGATCCGGCTGCTGAAAGCCAGAGCGTCTAAAATCATCAGCGCGTTAATTGCCATTGCCGTCCAAAAAATCGGCTTCATTCCGGGAAATCCGATCGTTCCTTCATAGAAATATTTGGGATCAACAAATGAAGCCGGCATCATCAGCGCAAAAAGCAGCATTCCGCCAGCCAGGATTGCCAAATATGCCAAACTGTTTTTAATAATTATTTTTCTGAATTGTTTCGGGTCGTTTTTCCATTGCTCATATTCAAGAAAATAGAAAGCAATCATCATAAATAAGAAGAACGGAAAGAAAATCACGCTGACATATTTGCTGGCCAAGCCCAGTCCCAAAAACAAAGAAGCGAGAATCGCCATTTTGCGCTCTCCCTTTTGGAGATAGGAATAAAAAGAAAAGAGTGAAGACGCTCCGAAAATCCAAAAGAGCGAATCAGGATTGACAATCTGGGACATGCCCAAAAGAATCGGTGAAAGCAAAATGCCGGATGCCGACAAAAGAGCGATCCATTCGTCGCCGGTAATTTTTTTGATAATCCAAAAAAAGAAGAAAGAAAAAAATCCGCTCAAAAGAAGAATTGGCAAACGATAAGCAAAATTTATTTCCTTTGTAATGGCGGGATTGAAAATTTTTACCGTATTGCTATTTTTAATCATCTGGCTTTTTGGATTTTGAATGAAGAGTTCGGCAATGCCAGAGGTGTAGGCCAGAGTGATGCCGGGCTTGTCGTTAATGCGAGTCTTTTTCCACTCGCCTTTTTCAATCGCTTTCCAATAATCCGCGATGCGCTCCACGCCGGAATTGGGAAGCCAAAAATGTTCGTCGGCCGAAATAAAATCAGCCAGATGATGAAGCCCGAAAATAAAATAAACGACCAGGGCCGAAACGAGCAGGCCCTTGGTCAGGGTTATGCGGCGGCAATTTTTAAGCAAAGAAAAAAGCTTGCATTTTTGGGTAAATTGTGGCATAAATTTTTTTCTGACTCAGTATTTTACTTGAGTTTGATTATAGCATTTTTATGCTTGCTTATCAAAGACGAATCCCAGTGCCATCTTATCAGTTCGGCCGGACAGCTTCGAGCCTGTAAATTTCCAGTCGGCCAAAAGTTGCCGAAGCGGCAATCCGGTAGGTTCCCGATTTTTTTATTTCCTGCTTTAATTTTTTTTGTGCCGTTTTAGAATGCAGTATAAGCGCGAAGTAGGCTGCGTTTTTGACGGGCGGCAAGATCTCGTTCTGTGTTTCCGGAGGCGCGTCAATATCGTCATCAACACTGCCATTGAAAAAAGCCAGCGGCCGAATAAACTTATCTGATTTGGCCGGTATATACACCATTCTTACGATTTGGTTTGGCGAGCTATTGGAAAGTATGAATTTTCCCGCTGCCGCTTCTTCTTTCCAAATCGCGATTCCAGTGTCACCCTTGCCTTTCAAAAAAGACTGGAAGCCGGACCAGACCGCATTGGCATTCCAAGCAAACAGAAAGGCCAATGCGATCAAAGAAATATAGATCATCCGGCGGCCGTATTTTTCTTCCAGTAATTTTATTAAAAGTCCCAATAAGATAAACGGCACAAATTGCACAATCAGCATGTACCTGAGTTCCAGCACGTGCGAAAGCGGAATCATAACCAGGAAAGCGGTGATGGCATAGAGCGCGATCAGTTGGAGGAAAAGTCTTTTTCGCTCATTCTTTTCTTTGCGGGCGCAATAGAAAAGAAAAATATATCCGATCAATGAAAGAATTATCCCAAGGCCGGCATATAATATATCCGGCCAATGTTTTATAATCGCGGCTGTTTCGTTTTTGCTGCCCGACAGGCTGTCGGATAAATTTTCGATATGCAGACTGGTGTCATCTCTGTACGGCGCGACAAACATCGAGTCGGCTTGCGCGTGCCAGGCAGCATCAATAAAAATATTTGTCGGAAAAGGATTGCTGTCCTGAGTTTCCTGACCGGTGCCGGAAAAGAATGCGCGGACATTGCCGCCATGAGTCTGGATTTCAGAAACGAACTGCGGAATATTCAAAACAAACGCAATCAGCAAAACAAGCGCGGCATTTTTCAGAGTTAAAAGATTTTTTCTGATCAGATAGATTGCGAAGATAAAAAAGACTATGCCGACGATCGCCGCGAACAAAAGATGCAGTTGAACGCCGATTCCCAATGCGGCGCCGGCCAGAATAATCCATGGCCATTTTTTCCTCCGGTTTTTGTTGGCCAACTCCAGGAAAGCGTACAGAAAAAGCATCGAAAAAAACATCAACGAATTTTGATTCCAGGCAAACCGTCCGTTTTGGACCGCATAGAATGAAACGGCGTAGAGGGCGGTAAGTGAAATTGAAATAAGATTGTCGAAATATTTTTTCAGGAAAAAGAAAAGCATCGGGATTGTCAGAATGGAAAACAAAAGATCCGGATAGGCGATGGTTACCGGAGAAAATCCGAATATTTTGGCAGACATTATCTGAAAATAATAAAACATTGGCCCCAGGTCGAAATTTAATTTTCCCATATTGGGGCCAAGAAGCGGCCACGGCGTTTTTCCCTGTACGACATTTCTGATTAAAACTGCGTCGCGCGCCTGGTCTTTTCCGAAGCGCAGCAGATCGCTGTAATGATAAGTGCGCAAAAATATTCCGACGATCAGGATTATCAAAAACGCGATGAAATATTTTTTATTTTGTTTGATTTTATTTGCGAAACTTGCCATATTGAATAATTATTTCTTGCTTTTCAAATACGTCGGCAAAGCGAAAAAACTGATGATCATCTGGATGAAACGGCTGAGAATGGAAATAGTAACAACTGCAGCGCTGTTGATTCCGAACGCGCCGAAAAAAGTGACGTAGGCCCATTCTTTGATTCCAATATTGTTGATGCTGATCGGTACCGCAGTGATGATGCTGATCAGAAAAATTACCGAAAGATAATTTAGAATTCCAATCTTCAGATTGAGCGCCCAAAAAAGAACCAGATTGGGAATGGCCACGCCGACAACTCCGAAAATCATCCCCCACCCGATCGTTTTGGCCAGAATATGGGAATTGCCGGAATATTCGTCCAGTTCGGCAAAAAGCTTCACCAATTTTTGCGGCAGAAAACGGGAAATCTTTTCCCAAAAAGCCATCTTTCTGAATTTAACAATGAAAAAATCCAGAACGAGCGAAGCCAGGACGAGCGAATCAACCAGCAACAATACATTGATTTTAAGAATTTTTTCTATGTTTAAAAAACTGAACAAAACCACCAGGATGGTGGAACCGACAAAACCGGTGACGCGGTCAAGGATGACTGATGAGGCTGCTTCCATATATTTTTTTTCAGATCTTCCGATTTGATAAGCCCGGAAAGTGTCTCCGCCGATGAAAGACGGCATGAAATTATTGATGAAAGTTCCGGCCTGGTAGAAGCGGAAATAGTCCCAAAGAGAATGTTTTATGTTTTTAAACTCTGCCAGCAGCTTCCATTTATAGGAAGAAACGACCATGCCTAAAACGATCAAAATAATGTATAAAACTAATTTCCAAATGGAAATTTCGCGCAAATAAAAAAGCACCTGAATCCAGTTTGTCTTGAAAACTATCCAGGCGACAAAGCCGAGGCTGATGGCAAGTTTAAGAAAAAATTTCAGGTATTTATTCATAGATTATTTCTCAAGCTTGGCGGCCGTTACGTTCTTATATAAATCAAAATATTGATTGGCCACGCTTCCCCAGCTCATCGTTTTTGCCAGCTCTCGATTGGCAACAGCCATCTTGTTGCGCAATTCAAGATTGTCAATGAGCAGGGAAATTTTTTGCGCCATGTCTTCGGCGTCTTTCATGTTGATGATCAATCCATTTGTTCTGTCTTTTACCAATTCTTTTGTTCCCCCTGTTTCGGTAGTGATAATCGGCAATCCCGATGCCAGAGCTTCCAACATCGCATTGCTCATGCCTTCGTTCAATGAAGGCATGACAAACAAACTGGCCTCTTGATAATACGGGGCAAGTTTGTCCCGGTGAATGCGGCCGAGCAATTGAACATTATTTTCCAATTCAAGATTTTTGACCAGTCCTTCAAGTCTTTTTTTATCATCCCCTTCCCCCATTATTTTAGCCAGTAAATTCGGATATTTCTTCTGCAGCCTGTTTACCGCTTCAATTAAATAGCCGTAACCTTTCCTGGCGGTTATTCTCGAGGCTCCGTTTGTTATGATGAATTTGTCATTCGGCCGAGCTTCGGGCGCCGGCTTGAAAGTTTCAATATCGACTCCGTTGTATATTATGCCAAAGTCTTGGCGATTGTCGGTCTTGCGGGCGAGATCTCTTAGGCCCTCGCTGTTTGAAACAACTTCTGCGGCATTGTTCCAAATAAATTTAACCAGGGGTTTCAAGAAATTGTACAAAAAAATGAACCGGTCGCTATATCCCGGAACATCGGAACCGCGCAAGGAAATTATGTAGGGAATATTGTATTGCTTCCTAAAAATCAAAGATACAAATCCGCAGGGTACTGTAAAAAATGAATGGGTCAAATTGTATGGCTGGCCGGAGTTTTCCGCTTTTCGGATTAGCTTGCGGGAAAAGAAAAAAGTTTTCAGCGTGTAAATTATAATGTCTTTCTTGGATTGGTAATGCAATTTTTTTCCATTCTTTCCGATTGGCAGGCGATGAATCTTAACATTGGTTCCAATTTCTTTTAAATGATAGTTTCGATCGATTGAAGATGTGACGAAATCCACTTCCAAGCCGGGAATTTTGGAAAATTCTTCTAAAATATAGGCTGACGCATTGGCAGCGCCGGCGCCCAGCGGCGGATATTCGTAATTGAAAAATAAAACTTTCATAGGCCAATTATAGCAAAGAAAAAGAGCGCTGCCAACAAAGCTTTTCTTCAAGAGATTTTTAAGCTACACTTAATCATATGCTGGGCAAAAATATTATTATTTCCATCGACGATTTCGGCATCGGGCAAAAAGCCAATAAAAATTTTTTGGAACTTTTGAAAATGGGCAAGATCGACCGGGTGGCAGTGATGGCAAACGGACAAATCAGCGAAAGTGAAGCGAGGGCATTGCTGGCTTCCGATGCCAAATTGGACATCCATTTGGATTTTCAAGGAGAAATAAAGCAGGAAAGAAAATTAAAAGAAGGTTTTCTCAAAAGAGGCTTCTTGTTTTTCACAAAATATATTTTTAATTTTTCTCAAGAGAACGCGCGAGTGGAAAAAGTTTGGGAAAAGCAAATCAAAGATTTCCAAAAAATCTTCGGAAAGATTCCGGACGGGTTGAATTCCCACCAGCATCTCCATTTTTTTCCGGCTTATTTTAAAATCGCCCTGAAATTGGCGCGGAAATATCAGATTAAATTTATCCGTTTCGGAAAAGAACCGTCGCGAAAAATGGACGGAGTGGCGCTGCTATTGGACATTATGCGCAGAATCGATATAATTGGATTTAAGAAAACTTCGCTCGCAACTGCTGATTTGCTGATAAGTTTCGACTGGATCAAGAATTTTAAAAAGTTTCAGGAGTCATTGCCGGAAGGAAAAACAGCCGAAGTTATTTTCCATCCGGAAAGAGATGAGGAATTCATTTTTTTGCAAGAGATTATTTCTCAGGAATAATTTAAAAGTGCCCCCTGGTTTTTAAGGCGCTTTTTGTTTTTCAATTTTATTGATATTAAAAAATCCATATTAAAATTAAAAATTGCCATGAAAAATATTTTGAAAAAGATCAAAAACAACAAACTGGAAATAACTCTGGCGGTTCTTATAATTTTTTTCGGAATTTTTTTGAGGACCTATCATTTTTCCGATTGGCTTCACTTTGAAGTCGATCAGACTTTCGATTTCAATCTTGTTTCTCCAGCGGTTGCGCATGGCATTGACAATCTCCCACTTCTCGGTCCAAATGCTGGCAGCGGACTTCTGCGTTTGGGACCAGCTTTTTATTATTTGGAATACATAGCCGCCAAAATTTTTGGCAATACGCCGCAAGGACATGCCGGCGGAGTTTTGAGTCTTTCACTTCTTTCACTTCCCCTCTTTTATATTTTGATTCGCCGATATTTTACTAAACAGACGTCTCTGGGACTTTTGGCGCTTTATTCAACATCGCTTTATCTGGTTCTATATTCCCGTTTTTCCTGGAGTCCGAACGTTTTGCCATTCTTGGGAATCGCCGTTGCCTACGCTATATTGCGAGCAGTATCTAAAAACGAAAAAAGGAAAGATTTTTGGTTCTTGATCGCGGTAGCGCTGGCCACTTTCACCTCCCAGATCCATTTCAACGCGTTCTTTACCATTCCGGTCATACTTGTTTTATTTCTGATTATCAAGCGTCCTCGTTTCTCCCGGCCGGCCTGGATCGGCGCCGCGCTTATCGTTATAGTAATGTATTCGCCGGTAATTCTTAACGAAATTAAAACTCATGGTCAAGACCTTAAATTTTTCAACCAACAGATGACGAAAGTTGAAAGCGGCAAAGGCAACGGAATTATCAGCGCCGCGACAAATGACATTGAATATCATGCGTCTGAATTTTCTTTGATCCTGACCGGACACGACTCTATCAACACGCAAAAAGAGAGTGGATCGGGAATGGTTCCGCTCTGCCTGCACGCCTCATCATGTTCAGAGGATATTGCGCTTAAAATTTTTGGAATTTTAATTTTAGTTTTGGGAATTTTTTGCGCCATTAACGGTTTCAGGAAAGAAAAAGATGAGAACAAGAAAAATTTCTTATTGTATATTCTTTTGTGGTTTTTTGTTTTCTTTGCCTACATACTCGCTCTTATTCATTCCGGCCACGGGATGGATCCAAGATTTTTCCTTTTCGTAAGTCCGTTAGCGATACTCTTTTTCGGCTTAACCGCAGAATTTTTCAGGTTAGAAAAAAGCAAAATCGGAATTATTATTTTCGCTTTGATCGTAGTTATTTTAATCGCCCTCAACCTGCAAAAAATCAATGCTCATTTTAATCAATTGCGCAATGCGATCCACAGCCACCAGATCGTGGAAGTGGGAGATATTTTTCCAGACACTTCCCGACTGGCATATTTACAGGAAGTTTTTATAGTCGATTACATCTATTCTAAATATCAAAAAAATGATTTTCCGGTTTATCTCCAAGTATCTCATAAATATTATGAAGCTCTTTGGTACCAGTTGAAACTGCGGGGAATTCCCGACATGGAAAAGGGTCAGGGCGAATCCGCTTTCTTCCCGTATGCGGATGGAAATTATTTTGTAATTTCCACGCCTTCTAAAAAAAGTTCTGAAATTTTCGGCACAGATCCAAAATTCACGATTGTCGATTCGAAAGATTTTGGGTCATTGATGGTTTATTATGTTCATCCCAAGCCGCAATTTGCCGCAGGAACGGAACAAAAAGGATCAAAAAGATCGCTTCAGGCCAGGCAAATCGCACAATTGGTCACTTGGAAAGAGCTTTTTGAAAAATAAATATCGCCGAAGCATGAATAAAATTATAATTTTAATGCAATAAAATTGTAAAAATATATATGGAAGAAACGCCACAAAACATACCGGTTTCCACCAATCCGATCGAGCCGCCAAAATCAGAAGAAAAAAATGGAAATAAATCCAGGATTTTCAGGAAGATAAAATGGATTTTCCCAATCTTAGCTGCGCTATTTATATTTCTGATTCTTTTTTTAAAATTGGACACGGGCGCGGCGGCGGTTTTTACCGACAGTGTTCTGCGCCCTCTCATTGGAGATCGCAATGTGATCTATCTTGAAAAAATATTTTTCAATTCTTCCGATACTTTCGACCGTCTGACTTCTAATTTTCGCTCTGTGAACGCGCCTCAATTTGATCAGGGGTCGGCCAATATTTCCGGAAATAACCTGAATCTCAATCCGATTGCAACAAATAATAAATTCAAACCCCTGCCTGGCGAAGGAATCTGGAAGGATCATCCGCTGAATTTGTTTCCGGGAAAAGAAGTTATGGCCTACACTTTTGTCCGTTCCGATCCGCAACGCCCCTACTCCATCACGACGCTCGTTCAAATGGATATGAGTCAGATGCGTCTGGGCAGTGTTGCCGGGACGCAGCAACCGGGCGGTCCGGTCGGCAAACCCGGCGCGGGCGTCGTTCCGAAAGACATCATTGACAGCGGAAAATTGATCGCCGCATTCGACGGCGGGTTCCAATATAAGGACGGCCAGTTCGGAATGATTGTGGGCGGCACCACCTTTTTGCCGCTCAAAAAAAATCTGGGAACATTGGTCGGGTACAAAGACGGTTCGTTAAAAATAATCGATTATACCGGACAGTCCCTTGGAAACAATGTCGCATTCGTCCGTCAGAACTGTCCAATCCTTATTGAAAACGGAAAAGACGAAGTGATTGATCAGCAGAATCGGAAATTTTGGGGACGCTTGGTTACCGGCACGTTTGACATTTACACTTGGCGTTCCGGCATCGGACTGACCGCCGAAGGAAATTTGATTTTTGCGGTCGGAAACAATCTAACACCCGACACTCTGGCCACTGCCTTGAAGGCGGCCGGCGCTGTCAATGCGATCCAACTGGACATTAATCCGTTTTGGGTGCGTTTTAATGTTTTTGAACCGGACGGACCGGATAAATATACCTCTACTGCTTTGACCAAGGACTTGGCTGACGGATCAAAAGAATACTTGAACGGCTATAATAAAGACTTCTTTTACGTTTACAAAAAATAATAATTGCAACAAAAAAAGCAGCACCGGTAAAAACTGCTTTTTTCATTGTAATTTTTACGCTTTGGAAAAAATTCTTCCGGCCATTTTTTGGCAGCACTTGCTATTGACGACAAATTTCGCAACAATAATTGCGATTGCAATTGCAATTACGATGCTGCCCAAGATGTCAATTGCATGATGGATTCCGGCCGCCACGCGCGCGGCGCCCACCAAAATAGTCAGCAGAAAAAGAAGCGCCCCCCATTTCTTATTCAGATAAAATACGACAGCCGACACAGCGCTTCCCAAAAGGACATGGTCGGAAGGAAAACCGTTGTCGGCCGCATGCGGAAGAAGCGGCGCGAAATGCCCAACTACGAACGGACGCGGATCGTAATAGAACAGCCCGGAAATTTTTGCGGCAATGTAAGTTAATGGCAAAACGATTATGCCGAAGATCAAGAGTTTTTTCTGTTTATCGCGCGGCTGGATGAAAAAAAATGCGGCGGCGATCGCTAAAATGATGAAGATCAGATATTTAGCTCCAAAAATTATTAATTGGTTCATAAATAGATGCTATATTTTTTTATCTTTAATCACGTAAATCGGGCGTTCAATCACTTCCCGGTGGATATTGGCGACATACAGAGCCATCAGACCCAATGATACCAGAATTATGCCCACCAGGAAAACGATGAAGATTGCCAAATTCTCCGCGTCGGAAAAAGTGGAGGCGAGGTGCCAGATGCCGTGCGCATCGTGCAAAAAATATTTTCCTATCATAATATAAGTTCCCATTATGCCGGAAATGACCATGATGAAAATTCCCAGATAGCCGGCCAATCGCAAGGGCAAAAGGCTAAGCGAGACAAAACTGTCCAGAGCCAGTTTCGCCAGTTTCCAAAAATTGTAGCTGGCCGTTCCGTTGATGCGTTCCCTGGCGTCGAAATAGATGAAGTCTCGCCTGAAGCCAAGCCAATCGATCAGCGCCCGCGTCATCCGCCCTCTTTCGGTGAAGCGCTTGAATTCCTCGATCACTTTTCGGTCAATCAATCGAAAGTCCGTTGAGTTGGGAACTATTTCCATCTCGGCGATCCGGTTTAAAGTCTTGTAAAACAATCTTGAACCTATCTTTTTCAGTTCGCTATCGCTCTTGCTTTCTTTTCTTATGCCAACTACGACGTCCGCGCCCGCTTCCCATTTTTTGATGAATTCCGGAATAAGTTCCGCTGGATGTTGAAGATCGGCATCAATCATAATGCAGGCATCGCCCGCGCAGTTGTTGATGCCGGCCGTGGTCGCGATCTCTTTGCCGAAGTTGCGGGAAAAATTTATGTACTTTACCCGCGCATCTTTTTCCGCCAACTTTTTTATTTCTTCGAAAGAATTATCCCGGCTGCCGTCATTGACAAACATAATCTCGAAATCATAGTTGTTTCCGAGCGACTTAAAAATTTTTTCGATCGCAGCATAAACCAAGGGAATATTTTTTCCCTCATTATAGGCAGGGATCACTATGGAAATCAATTTCATAATTTTAAAAGATAAAATTAGGCAGTTCGGTCGCTTGTCAGTTGAATATTTTGATACGCGATCTGATCACCCCTTCCGATAGCGTAATATTCAAACCCAGCATCCTTCAATGTCTTTATGTCGAAAAGATTTCTTCCATCAAAAATAATCGAGTTGTTCAGAAGTTTTTTAGCTTGATCCAAGTCAACCGATCGATATTCTGAAGTTTCCGTTGCGATGATAAGGGCGTCGCATCCTTCCAAAATTTTGTATTTGTCCTGTTCTTCATAAATTACGCCCCGGTTGTTTTTCAGATACATGTTTTGAGCCTCATGAACAGCCAAAGGATCATAGGCCGCAACGATCGCTCCCCTCTTTGTCAGTTCTTCTACAATCGTAACGGCTGCGGATTCGCGCATATCATTGGTCTTGGCCTTGAAAGCCAATCCCCAGAGAGCAAATTTCTTCCCGGAAAGATCTTCGCCGAATCGAGCGATAATTTTTCTTGGAATAACACTTTTTTGATAGTCATTCACGTCTTCAATTGCCTGAAAAAACCGGAGGAAGGGTTCGGGAAGTCCTGCTTTTTTGGAAAAAGCAATGAGTGCTTTCACGTCTTTCGGAAAACAGCTTCCGCCATAGCCGCAACTCGGATGCAGAAAGTACGGTCCGATTCGCGGATCACTTCCGATGCCGGCGGCGATATTTTCCACATCCGTTCCGGGCAACAATTCGCAAAGTCCGGCAATGGCATTAATAAAAGAAATTTTCATCGCCAGATCGGTGTTGCCGGTATATTTCGTAAGTTCGGCATCTTTCACTCCCATCGAATGGAAACGATCTTCGCGCATCATGAAAGGTTTGTAAAGTTTATGGACGGCTTCCGCCACTTTCGAATCGTCTGTTCCGACAACGACACGGCTGGGCTCCATCATGTCTTTTACAGCTCGTCCTTCGGCCATAAATTCCGGATTGCTGATAACATGAAAATCGATTGCGGCTCCTCGTTTATCCAATTCCTCTTTGATGATCGAACGGACCCGTTCGGCGGTTCCGACCGGCACAGTCGATTTGTCGGCGATGATAAGCGGCTTGGTCATTCGGCTTCCGATTTCATGCGCAACGTTTTCCACGAAGCGCAGATCGGCGCTGCCATCTTCTCCCGGAGGAGTTCCGACTGCAATAAAAATAATTTCACTATTCTGCAGCGTTTCACTATAGTCGGTTGTGAAATTCAACAGTTTATGTTCCAATCCTTTCACGACTAGCGGTTCGAGCCCGGGTTCGTTTATGGGAATTACTCCATTTTTCAATCCTTCGATTTTTTTGGCATCCGTATCCAAACAATAAACATGGTTTCCCATATCCGCAAAAGCGGCCGCCAAAGGCAATCCGACAAAACCGATTCCAATTACTCCGATTTTCATATTTATTTTTATTGATTGATTATTTCTTTAATCGAATAATTCATATGATTTCTGTTTTTGTAATAGGTCTTGACCATAATGTCCGCCAAAAGTCCGAAAACAAAAAGTTGGATGCCGACCAAGATCAGGAACACGCCCATCAAAGGCCAAATTTTTTCCGCAATGGCGGTGCCGAAAAATATTTTTTCCAGCGCCATCCAAAAGAGAATCAATATGCCGGCCAGGGAAAAAATAATTCCCGTCCCTCCGAAAAGATGGAGCGGCCGGTTTGAATAGGAACGCCAGAACCAAATCGAAATCATATCAACAACTCCCTTGATGCCTCTTTTCCAATTATATTTCGTCTTGCCGTGCACTCTTGCGTGATGCGAAACTTTCACTTCTCCGACTTTGTAGCCTTCAATTTCCAAAATGGCCGGAATAAAACGGTGCATTTCTCCGAAAAGATCGATGTCCTTGAAGCATTCCCGTTTATAGGCCTTCAAGCTGCAGCCGCTGTCATGAATTTTATCGTGAATCAAAATTTTTCTGAGCAAATTGGCGGAGCGCGAAGCCAGATGCTTGCTCATAGTGTCTTTTCTTTGCCAACGCCAGCCGGAAACCACGTCATAACCCTTCTTCATTTCTTCCAAAAGAAGTTTGATGTCATTAGGATCATTCTGCAGGTCGCCGTCCATCGTAATGATAATGTCGCCCGCGGCTTCTTTGATGCCGGCGTCGAAAGCCGCGGTCTGTCCGAAATTTCGTCGGAACTCAATCAGCTTCAACGGAGTCAGTTCTTTGCAATTTTCAACTGTTGCATCAGTTGAACCATCATCGATAAAAATAATTTCGAAAGAGTTGCCTAATTTTTGGCAGGCTTCCAAAATGCGCCGGTGCAATTCTTTGATGTTGCCCTCTTCATTGTAAAGCGGCACCACGACCGAGATGTCCAGTTTTTTTTCTTGTGCTTGCAATTTTATTTCTTCTTTTGCCGGCACAGCGATAATATTGGATGTTTTTTCGTCCATAGATTAAAGTAAATGATAATTTCCTTTATTTTAGTAAAATTTGGAATATTTGGCAAATGCCGCCTCTTGACAAGCGCGTAACATCGGTTGATTGTATTTCGTATTTTTAATATAATTAAGTCAAGCCGAACGGCTATTAATAATTAAAACAAACTATGAAAAAAATCTACCATCTGGCACTCGCCCTGGCGCTGGCAATCGCAATGCCGCTTTCCCTGGCCTACGCTCAAGAAAACGCGGGCAACGGCAATGCCGGCGGAGCAGCTGACGCGTCTCACTTGCAAGGACGCCTGACAAATCTTGCGGCGGGCCGCCAGCAAGAGCAGCAACAAATGCAAGGCGCCGAAGATCAGGCCCAAACTAAAATCCAGCAAGCCAGGCAAAATCTGGCCGATGCCCGTTGTAAAAATATTCAGACAAGGATTCAAACCGGCATTACCCGCTACCAAAATAATCTGAACGCGCATACGGCCGTTTTCACCAATATGCAGGACCGGTTGACCGCGATTGAAAACAAATTAAATGCAGACAACCTGGATACTTCCAAATTGCAAAACGATTTGGTTGCGCTCAATACCAAGATTAATAAATTCGAAACTGATTACACAACTTTCATCGATACTTTAAAAGCTATGCAAAATAATCAGTGCGATAACACAAGCGCGGCTGCAAATCCTGCCGCAACCTCGACTGCCAATGCTGCCGGACTGACACCATTGTTTAATAGCAAAGTGCAATCCCAACTCGGAGAATCTCGGAGCATTTTGCCGGCCTTGCGCCAAGACATGGTTGATGTCCGCAACTTCTTTATCAGCACGATCCGGCCGGATGTTACGGCGATTGAAACTCAAAAGAGCCAGACAAAATCAAACACTGCTTCAACCGGAACAACTTCTTCCGCCATCTCAACAACTCCAACTTCGACAACCGCAACGACTCCGAAGCAAGCTCAAGAAAATCTATAACAATTTAAAACAAAATCAATGAAAAAATTAACAAAAATTTCCTTGGTTACGCTCGGCGGTCTGTCTCTTTTGGTTCTGGCCGGCTGTTCCAATTCAAAACCGGCTGCAACCGAAAATCCGCAACCACCTGTGCCGACAAGTCAAAAAACGGCTGCGCCGGCAAGCACAGTTCCTGCGAATCAATCCCAGCAACCGGCCAAAATTCCGCTCAGCAACACCAAGCAAGTTTCGAATAATGTCAACGCGGATCTTAATCAAGTTCAAAATGACATAAACTCTCTCAACACGAGCGATACGACCAATTTGAACGGATCGGACCTGCAAAGCGCCCAGGTGCTGAAATAGGCAAATCTGCAATCTTTTTGAAAAAACTGGATGCGAGCCACATGTATTTGAAAGTCACCAACCGGAACGGAAAATCAAAGATGTGGCCGAATCTTATTGATTTAAACATCTTCACCAAAACCGCTGGAAAGATCAGCCTATAAAATAAAATTTCGATTAGAAAATATTTTCAAAAACTGCTACACTTAACTGAGTAGCAGTTTTAATCTCTATTAGAGTTAATTCTCCGCAGCTTGCTGCGAAGTATCAAAAGATTTTTCAATTGATACCTCGTCGGCTTGCCGCGAGGTAATTCATTTTTATCAATTTTATCTTGTATGAAAATTTTAGTCACAGGCGGCGCAGGCTATATCGGCTCCCATACCGTCCGCAAACTCAAACAGGCCGGGCACGAAATCGTCATTTTTGATAATTTATCTTCCGGGCACAAGGACGCTGTTAAAGATTTCGTTTTGACCATTGGCGATCTGGCTGACAAAAGCGCATTAGAAAAAGTTTTTGCGGAAAATAATTTCGATGCCGTCGTCCATTTCGCCGGTTCGATTGAGGCCGGAGAATCAATGACTGATCCAAAAAGATTTTTCGACAACAATCTCGTCAACAGCCTCAATCTTTTGGAGGCGATGCTTGCTCACGATGTGAAAAAAATGGTTTTCTCTTCTTCCGCCGCGGTTTATGGCGAACCGGAAAAGATGCCGGTCAAAGAGACTGATCCCAAAGATCCGGCCAATGTTTACGGGCTAACTAAGTTGATGTTTGAGCAAGTTCTGGACGCCTACGACGCCGCTTACGGACTTAAATCCGTAGCCTTGCGCTATTTTAATGCCGCCGGAGCCGATCCTTCCGGTGAAATCGGCGCGGATCACAAGCACAAAACTCATCTCATCACTTTGATTTTGCTTGCCGCACTGGGAAAACGCGACGCGATCAAAATTTTCGGCACTGACTACTCCACTCCCGACGGCACCTGCGTCCGCGACTATGTCCACGTTTCCGATCTGGCCGACGCGCACGTTCTGGCCTTGGATTTTTTGAAAAAAAATAATCAATCGGAAAAATTTAATCTCGGAAACGAAAAAGGAAATTCAGTGCGCGAAGTAATTGAACAAGCAAAAAAGATTACCGGAATAAATTTCCCCGTGATTGAAGAAGGGCGCCGCGAAGGCGATCCGGCCAAAATCGTCGCCTCTTCCCGGAAAGCCAAGGAAATTTTGGGTTGGCGCCCACAATTTGACACGATCGACCAAATTCTTGAAACCGCCTGGACTTGGCACAAGAATCATCCGGACGGTTTTGAAAAATAAATGCGCAGAAACATAATCATCGGAATAATAATCTTCCTTTTGATCCTGGCAGCCGTTTTGCTTTGGCGGTTTTTTGAAATTCGTCACGCAGGCACTGCCGGAAAATTGCAAAAATGTCCGCAGGCTTGGATCGTCAACAAGATGCCGGCCACTTCCAAGTCAAATCTTCCAGAGCAATATTTTGTCCTGGATGGAAAGCGGCGAGATCTGTCCGAATTTGATCTGGATTGGGTAAAGAAAAATTGCGATTTAAAACCACAAATCGTTCAATAATAAACAACTAAGCGAAAAATGAAACAAAAAAATTATACATCGAAAAAAATCGTCGCACTTCTGAGCATAATTTTTCTGGCATCGTTCAGTCTCTTTGATTATTCAATCGCGGCGGCAAACAGTCCGGCCAAACAGCCCCTACAAAAGATCGAATTTCGAACGGGAGGAACAAACAAGAGCGATTATGTCAAAGGAGAGATTCTGGTCAAATATAAATCAAGCGCGATAAATTTAAAAAAATCTTCCGGCCGGGCCCAGGCGGACAAATTTGAAAGCGGCCAAGGCCTCAAAAAGCTTTCCGAGTTCAAAAATATGAATGTGCGGCTTCTGAAATCGAACAAATCGACGAGCGATATGGTCAAGGAACTTAAGAGCGATCCTTCAGTTGATTACGCCGAACCCGACTACACAAGGCATCTGGACACTGATCCCAACGACGCCTTTTTCGGATTGCAATGGGCGCTGAACAATTCAGGCCAAGCCGTGAACGGAAAAACCGGCACGGCCGGCGACGATATTAAGGCTCCCACGGCCTGGTCTGCCGAAAATTCCTCCGCCTATTCAGTTATAGTCGCCGACATCGACACCGGCGTGAATTATAACCATCAAGACTTGTCCGCCAATATGTGGGACGGAACAAACTGCGTGGATGAAAATGACGTTCTCATTTCAGGTGGCTGTCCGAATCACGGCTGGAACTATGCAACCAACTATCCGATCGGCGACAACGATCCGATGGACACCGACGGCCACGGCACTTTCGTCGCGGGGATCATCGCGGGCGACGCCAACAACGCGACCGGCGTGAGCGGAGTCAGCTACTACAACCACATAAAATTGATGCCGGTCGAATTCGGATTGGATGTTGCTTCCGAAATCGAAGCGATCGACTTCGCTAAAAACAACGGAGCGAAAGTAATTAATGCCAGCTTTGGCGGAAGCAGTTATTCGCAAGCCGAAAAAGACGCGATCGACGCTTTCCCGGGAATTTTTGTCGCTTCGGCCGGCAATAATGGAACTGACAACGACGCGACGCCGGTCTATCCCGCGTCTTACGGCAGCTCTAATATAATTTCCGTTGCTTCGACCGATCAGAATGACAATCTGTCTTCGTTTTCCGATTATGGCGCCGTCTCAGTCGACATTGCGGCGCCAGGAGAAAATATCATCTCGACCTACTACAATCCCACGAGTCCTTCAAATACCAGTTACGGTTATGGCGACGGAACTTCTTTTGCCGCGCCTTACGTATCCGGAGTTGCCGCCGTACTCTTTGGCCAGTTTCCCAATTTCACGACAACCGACCTGAAAAATCAGATTCTTGATACCGGCGAGACAGTGGCGAATCTTTCCGGAAAAGTCGCCACTGGAAAAATTCTTGACTTCAGCGCCGCCATGGAACAAGTTGCCACTCCCGCCATCTCTCTGGCCGGCGGAACATATTTTTCAAACCAATCCGTAACGCTTTCCACCGCCACTCCCGGTGCCGGGATCTATTACACGACCGACGGCTCCACCCCAACTTCTTCATCAATTCCATACACCGGCGCAATCGCCGTTTCTTCTTCCGAAACAATCAAAGTGATCGCAGCCAAGGCGGGAATGTTGAACAGCAATGTGGTGAGCGCGACTTATGTGATCAGCATACCCACACCCGTCTATCGTTTTTGGAGCAATACCTACATGCATCATTTTTACACCGCTTCGCTGGACGAAAAAAATTACGTCATCGCGCATTATCCGACCAACATCTGGAACTATGAAGGAATCGGCTTTGATGCATTTGCGGCCCAGCAAGCAAACACCGTTCCAGTCTATCGTTTTTGGAGCAACAAATACAACGGCCATTTCTACACTGCCTCAGAATCCGAGAAAGATTATGTCATCTCCCATTATCCAACAAATATCTGGAACTACGAAGGCATCGCTTTCTATGCCTATCCAACCCAAGAACCCAACACGACGCCAGTCTATCGCTTTTGGAGCAGCAGTTACAACGGACACTTTTACACGTCTTCAGAAACGGAAAAAGATTACATCATTGCTCATTACCCGACCAGCGTCTGGAACTACGAAGGCGTCGCTTGGTACGTGCCGGTGATTTGATGTCGATCGATTCCCGCAAAAACATCAGGGAATTTAAAAATAAAAAAATTACAGTTTGGTATTAACTGTAAATTATAAAATGTGAGCTAAGAATTTTTTATTGAAACTTTTTAGAAAATTCAATGATTGAATCAAGCGCGAGTTTGGCATCGATTTTTGGAATGATCAAACCCTTGTCGTATTTCGCCACTCTTTCAGCCGGCGCACCAAGATTAAAAACGGCTAAAGGATGGCCCATATTCATTATTTCTTGTGTAGTGTAAGAAAAAGTTTCCGGCCAGATGGACGGAATAAAGAATACATCGACATTATTTTCCGCCACCAGAAGTGGAGTTTTTTCTCTATCATACACTCCTAGAACTTTTAATTTATCGCTTTTGATCTTTTCGATCAGCGGTCCGATTACCGCGATTTTGATATCAAGATTCTCTTTTTCGATGATGCTGATCATCTCTTTGACGATTTCCGATCCTTTGGCCTTGTTTATTCCTCCTAAAATTCCGATTGTGAAAGGATGCGATTGTTCTTTCTTTTTTGTGGCAACTGAAAATTTTTCAACTTCATGTGGAATAATTTTTATTTTTTCATCAGAAATATTTGTATAAGCCTTTTTCAAAATTTCTTCGGAAGCGTTGGAAAATAACACGATCTTATCGGCTTTACTTAAAAATTCGTTCCAAGCTTTTCTCCAAATTGTTTGCTCTTTGATTTCAATCCGGATGCCATACTCCTGTTTTTTTCGCGCCAGGCACTCATTGCACATTTTCAGATCAGGAACACTGCAGTATTCATCTTTCCAGTTCAGCAAGGTAAAAATCTGGCAAATGCTATAGTAGTCATGGATCAGAATTTCCAACGCGCATTTTTTTTCTCCTTTGACTGTCTCGATGAACTGTAAAAATTCCAACGGTCTTTCGTACGAAACTAGCTGACTCAGCACAATCTTGCTGATTCCCACAAATTCGAATAATTTTTTAATTTCTCCCAAATCAGAACTGCTATAAGAAATGCTATATTTTTTATAATAATATTTAATGTGATATTCGATTTTTCGCGCGTCATAGGTTAGAAGCAAAATCCTCTCGTCTTCCCTTAAAGCTTTTTCGACATATTTTTTTCGATACAAATTCGCTCCCCCGCCCAATTCATGATCGATAAAAAGGACAGCTTGATTATTTTTTTGAAAGTTCGAAGAAATCAGCATAATCAAAAAGTTCCGAACATTTTTTAGCGGATCTTTTTGAATAAAATTTTCGACATCTTTGGCGTAATTCGGATGTTTTTTGAGAAGTTTTTTGAAATTTTCCTCCATCAATCTTTTCTTTTCTTCGCTTGGAAATGATCCACCGTGCTTATGATAAACAAAAAGATTTGGCACAACAACATTTTTATATCCCGACTTGATCGCCCGTTGGCACCAGTCATTTTCTTCGCCATAACCTTTTTCAAAAGTTTGCTCATCAAACATTCCGATCTCATCGACGACGCTTTTATTGAAGGCCATACAGAATCCTATACCGGTCGGAAGCGGGACAAAATTCCAGTCTGACTTTACCATTTGAAAATATTTATCCAATTCGGAAGCGTCCAGTCCTTCAAAAATTTCATTGTCTTTGACGAAATCCGGGAAACTGCAGATTGTGCCGGAATTAGTGAAAGGTGTGGTACTGGCAATATTTTTTAATTTCAGAATCGGAAAAATTAATCTTCCCAACCATCCCGGCGGAACTTCCACGTCAGTATTCAAAAGAACGAAATGGTTCTCAGCTAATTTCACTGCCTTGTTTACTGTTTTGACAAATCCGAGATTGTTCTCATTTTGGAAAAGCAAAATTTCTTTTTCCGGGTTGGAATTTTTGAGGGTTTGCAAAAATTCCCAAACTTTTTTATCAGGACTGGCGTCGTCAAAAATAATCAATCGATACGGTTGATTAGTATTTTGAAAAATGCTCTCAAAAAGTTTCGGAAGATATTCGAGTCCGTTGTAAACCGGAATTATTATATCTATTTTTTCCATGAATTCTATAGCTTCTTAAATTTATCCAACACATCTCCTAATTTCACATACCTTTCCGTCGCATCGATCTTTTTGGAATCTAAAACGCCTTTGCCGTGAACGATCAAATTATACATCCGCAAGAAAGATTTCGCGATACCTTCATTTCTCAAAGATGTTAAAAAAGAATTGATAAAATATTTAGCTTTTTTTGAATATTTTTCCAAGCAGTTTATATTAGGAAAATATTTTTGATTTGTATTTCATATACAAATTGCGTATTTTCCAAAATTTAGACGAAGTAATTAATTGTAGCTCATTTCTCAGTTCTGCCAGCTCTTTCTTTTGGTCAATGATAATTGAATTCTGGCTATGCGTATCATCTTCTAAAGTATATCTATAATCATCTTTTTTTATTTTGTTCCCCCATTTTTCCAAAAACAAAACTTTGTTTTCCTGGAGTTTGTCGGCGCGTCCTTCCGAGATGCTTTCATAATGATACACAACGCTTTGCGGACAATAGACAATGTCTTTCCCTGTTTCTTTGATTCTCAGACACAGGTCTACGTCTTCATATCCATTTACAAAATTTTCATCAAAGCCTCCGACTTTTTTGAAGATATCCTTGCGTACCAGCATGCACGCGGCGGTTACCGCGTTGAATTTTCTTTTTTTATTCACATAGTG
>JAJYKZ010000030.1 GCA_021788105.1 bacterium | reverse complement strand
TTTCAAACTTCACTATTTATAGATAAATAATTTGTATTATTCAAGCCTGAAAGAAAAATCTTCCCTTGTTCTCGTTAAATTTGGACTATAATACGGATCGTCATCAATATATTTTTTCCACCTTTCATCCATATACCTTCTTTCTGAAATAACTCTAGCATATTTTTCGGGATTTTTAAATTTCAATTCATCTTCATTATCACTGCCCCGACTCAAAGATTCATAGTGATATAGTTCAGCATAAGGAGTGTAGACGATATTATTTCCATTTTCAACAATTCTCAAACAAAGATCAACATCGTTATACGCGACCGGAAGATTTTTTTCATCAAAGCCTCCGATTTTTTCAAATAGTTCTTTCTTGGTCAACAAACATGCCCCCGTCACAGCACAATAATTTCTTATTGAAGCAACTAATCCAAAATTGCCAGGAGTATCAGATGGGAGATGTTTAAAAGGATGCCCGGCTATTCCCAGCCCCATCACAACCCCGGCATGTTGAATAGTGTCATTTGGGTAAAATAATTTCGCGCCGACCGCACCCACTTCTTTTCTTTGGATATGTTCAATCATATTGCAAAGCCAGCTATCCGAAATAACTTCCATATCATTGTTCAAAAACAAGATAAATTCCCCTCTTGCGTTTTTAACGGCAAAATTATTGATAGCCGAAAAGTTAAACGGCTTGTCGTAATTTAAAATTTTGATATTCTTTTTCGTTTTGATTTTATCAAGATATTCAAAAGTATCTTTTTCTTTACTTTGATTGTTGACTAAAATTATTTCGTAATTCTTGTAAACGGTTTTTCGGACAATGCTATCAACGCATCTTTCCAAAATTTCTGCTTGATCCTTGAAAGGAATGATTATGGAAACTTTGGGATTGCCGATCAGCTCTCTTTTTATTCGGTACAAACCCGGAGCGACGCCATCCAAAACTTTTCCTTTGATGTTGTTTCTTTCCAAATATTCCGCCAAAGCCTTTTTAGCGGCATCGTTGGCATAATTTTTGTAATCGAATTTGTCCGCGGTCGATCCGGGAATTTTCCGCCAGTGGTAAAGTATTTTTGATATGTGAAAAATATTTTTCGGTTTTGTTTTTTCAATAAACCGCAGAATTAAATCATAATCTTGCGAGCCTTCGTATCCTTTTCTAAAACCTCCAATTTCGTCAATTATTTTTTTACGATAAATTCCTAAATGACAAGTATAGTTCATTGATAGAAACAGGTCCAACGACCAACTTGGCTTGAAAAATGGATCGGATCGCGTTTCATCCATCTCCAACTTATCTTCATCGCTGTAAATAAAATCCGCTTCCGGATGATTATTTAAAACTTTCACGTTTTCATACAAAGCATTTGGAGAAAGCTCATCATCATTGTCTAACAAAGCAATGAATTCTCCAGTCGCCAATTTCAAAGCTTCATTGGAAGCGCCGGAAATGTGTTGGTTTTCTTTCCCGAAAGAAATTTTTATGCGTTTGTCTGCTTTTCCCCATTTTTTCAAACAGTCGATAGTTTCTTTTTTTGTAGAAGCATCATTATGCAAGCACAACTCCCAATTTTCATAAAATTGGTTTCTGACCGATTCAATGCATTTGTCCAACCATTTCGGATCCACATTGTATACCGGCGTTATGATGGAAATCTTTGGTTTGTATGTAAGAGATTTAATTTCTTTTCTAATTTCCTCAATATTCCAATTTTCATTTTTTTGGATCCACCTTTGATAATCACTGATTATGGAATTTTTTTGTTGAAAATATTCTCGTCCGTGCAGAATGTATTTGTAAAAATATTTCAAGAAAATTAATATTCCATATTGTTTATAAACTCCAAAAGCCTTTTTAGCCAATGTGATGAAATAATCTAAATTAAAACTCTTTAGTTTAATGTATCGGTTGCGCAATTTCCAGAATTTCGAGGACGTGATGAAATTTATCATCTGGTCTTTTTGTTGGATCACAATTTCTTTTTGCTGAAGTTCTTGATCCTGCTTTTGGATCACAATTTCTTTTTGCTGAAGTTCTTGGTCTTTTTGATTGATCACAATTTCTTTTTGCTGAAGTTCTTGATCCTGCTTTTGGATCACAATTTCTTTTTGCTGAAGTTCTTGATCCTGCTTTTGGATCACAATTTCTTTTTGCTGAAGTTCTTGATCCTGCTTTTGGATCACAATTTCTTTTTGCTGAAGTTCTTGGTTTTTTACTTGAATCTCCTGAATTTTCTGCTGGATATTTTTTTTACTTTCAAGATCAATGTTCCCTAGCAAGTTTGTTGCACATTTAATCGTTTCTAGAAAAAGCGGATCATCAATAGATCTTTTAAAAGTATCCAACCCTTTTAAGAACTCATATTTCTTAATAAGGTACACCTTCCTGTATGAAGGATTTGAAAAATCAAATGGAAAAACTTTGGAGTTATAAAAGTAATTAAAATTTTCAAACTCTTTTTTTATTTTTTCAGAATAATTTCTTGAAACAATGAAGCTGAGACCTATTAATATCTCCCAAAGAAATAAGCGGTTGTTTTCAATTTTTTCAAATTGAATTTTCTTCAATTTTATAAAATCCTCAACGACAGCTTCTTTTGGCAATCCATTTTCTATATGTTCTTTCAACCATATGTGATCTTCTCCACCTGTTAAAATTTTGTAGTTTTCATTCGCATTAATCTCTGCTTGTTCAACTTCCTTTGACCAAAACGGAGCAACCAGTATAGTCCCTAGTTTGGCAACTCTTACATTTTCCCTTAAAAAATCATTTCTTTTTTCTGGTAAAATATGCTCGAAGACATCAGCAGAGGTTACCCAGTCAAAATTCTCGTCCTTAAGAGGAATTGCACATCCATCACCCTCGATAAAATTATTGTCATCAGAATCAATAAGTGGATCTAGATAAAAAACATCGTCATCAGGCAAAAATTTTTTTAAAATATTTCCCCTCCCGCCAACATCAAGCACACGAAATTTTTCATTATTCTTTCTGTTACGATTTATTATATCTCGGATAACTGCATAGCGACCATATTGATCGAATGCAAACTCTCTCTTTAATTGTTCATCGTTCATTTTTTCCATAAATGATCAAGTTTAAAAACTCCATTTTGGTTTTCTTCATTTGACACAATTTTAAAACTGTAGGCTTTATCCTTAAAGTCAAATGGAGTAATACATTCCCAATTAAATAGTGCGGCTGTAAATTTATATGTCTCGGTAAAAAATTTGTTCCGGGGAATTATAAAATCAATAAACCCGTCTCCTTCTATTTTATCAATATTAAATTTGGACGTTTTTGTGTTTGGTCCGGAAACAAGTAAGCCTTCTTGTGTATGAATTGCCACTCCAAAAACCGGTTTTTCAATTTTTGCTAAAGACCTATAATATATTCTCGCCACAACATCATCTCCAGCTCTAAAAACATTTTTTACTTTTCCATTCTCGTCTAAAAATTCCACTTTGATTATTTTTGCCTTCCTATTTTTTTCAACCTCCTCTTGTTTTTTTCTTTCTTCTTCGATTCTATTCCTCTCTTCGGCAGTTGCTCTTTGGATTTGCTTTTCTTCTTCGATTTTTTTACGCTTCTCCTCTTCCAAAATACGCTTTTCCTCATCCGACATATTCTGATTTATGTATTCATTTCCCACTTCTTCCGCTCCACCGATTTTAACAATTTGGCCATTGCGCATAAGCATTGCGCGATCGCAATAGCGCTGGATGGTGGCCGTATCATGAGAAACAAGAATGACTGTCTTGCCCATTTCTTTATATTTATTAAATTCTGTGAGACACTTGCTCTGAAAATTGGAATCTCCTACCGCCAAAACCTCGTCCATCAGAAGAATTTCGCGGTTGGCGTGGATGGCGACGGAAAAAGCCAAGCGCACTTGCATTCCGGAAGAATAATTTTTCACTTTCTGATCAATAAATCTTTCCAATTCTGAAAACGCCACAATAGAATCAAACTTTTCTTCTATCTGCTTTTGCGTGAGTCCCAAAACGGTCGCGTTAAGATAAATATTATCGCGGCCCGAAAGTTCCGGATTGAAACCGATGCCCAATTCCAGAAACGGAGAAATTAGGCCATCAATATGCACCTTGCCTTTGTCGGCCGTGTAAATGCCTGCCAAAACCTTGAGCAGCGTCGATTTGCCCGATCCATTGCGGCCAAGGATGCCAAAAAATTCTCCTTTCTTCACCTCGAAGGAAACATTATTGAGTGCGTTGAATTCTTCGTAGCCTTTCTTTTTCAGCGCGTTCACAAAAGCCCCCCGCACCGAAGAGATTTTTTCGTGAGGAATCCGGAATGTCTTTGAGACGTTGGAGACTTTGATGGCGAAATCTTTATCCATATTGCAATAATCAATAATCAATTTACATTGAATTTTCAATTGCTTAAATTTTTGTTTTCTAATTTTTGAAATTGCTCCACTTCGCTTTTCGTAAGCAATCTTGTTTCCGTCACATTCTTTATAAGTCCGTAACTTGGCTTATGAGAAAACCCTATGTATTCAACTTCTTTTCCAATCTGTTTTATTTTTTTTATCGCGGGTATTAAATCGGTATCCGAAGATATCAAAATTGCCACATCATACATATTTTCAAACGCACCCACCAAGAGATCGACTGCTATTTTGACATCAACACCTTTTTCATGAAACACGCCATCATTTTTCATCAAATATCCGCGCTGAACATTAAAGCCTTCCTGTTTTGATTGCAAATGATTAAATAGCCTCACTTGACTTTCTTGCATTTTCTTTGCTTTTATATCATTTCCCTTAGCTCGGACAACTCCAATGTAATATCTTTTCGCGATGATTTTTCGCTCCTGCGCCAACCAATCGGCAAGCGCCGCATATCCAAAATATGTGATATTTTTAATATCGAGATTTTTCAGTTTGTAATAAAAATTACTTCCGTCGATATAAACTGCCACTCTTTTTGTTGTTTTTGATTTTTCCGTTTGTTCCATCTTTATTTTAAATAAAAACCCCGCCATGCCTTGCGGTCAGGACGGGTGGTTTTAGTAAGTTAATGATAGCAAAATCAGTAAATCCTGTCAATATTTGAAAAAATGCCGTTTCAGCGCTATTTTTATCTTTATTTAAGACATCTTTTACGGAAATTTCTTTCAATGCGTAAAACATCTTGAAGACGTTCACAAAAGCGCCCCGCACCGAAGAGATTTTTTCGTGAGGAATTCTGAATGTCTTTGAGACGTTGGAGACTTTGATGGCAATGTTATTGTTCATACAAGTTAGATTTAATTTTTGCTTTTTCTTTGATCTTCTCCGCAATCAGCTCCATTGTTTCCAGATATCTTGGCAGTTTTCCGTATAAAATGTCTGCCTGCTCTTCTGAATAGATATGGACGGACAAATTGCGATCATTAGCCATCGACATGCATTGTTCGATATTTTCTTCTGACAATCCCACGGTCACGCGTATTTCACGGAAGCACGATTTCGGTGAAGCGCATTCAATGCCCTCAGTTTCTTTTAAATATACCTTCGCCGTTTTCCAAAATAATTCAAACGTGAACTCAAATCTTTTTAAGGAAGCATCCCGGTTGATTATAGATTTCGGCATGCCTACTGCTTCTTTCAAAGTTAAGAGAGCTTTTTCAAAATCAGCAAATTTTTCTTCTAAATAATCCATATTTTTGGGCCGCTCATCACGCGATTGCGAAACGAGTCTTTGGCTTTGTTAAAATTTACCAAGTCGAATTTATAGGGCAAGGTTGATTCTTCCAACAATTCCCGAATGTACATTATTGATCTGTCCAGATCCTCGCGATCGCTGACGATGGCCAAATCAATATCGCCAAAATTATCGCTGTCCACGCTAGAACCGAAAATAAAAACACGATCTCCCGATTGAAGATGTTTTTCCAAAATTTCCTTTATTTTCGCCAGATATTTTTCGGCTATCATAAATTGAATTTAACATTTTGATTATATCTTACTTTCCATTACTTTTCAACCGCCAGCGACTTTTATGAGGTCACTGAAAACCGGTTTGTCTGAGAATTTCAAAAATGTTATAATACGCGTAGCGGATTTCCCTGCGGTCTTGCCGCAGGCCCACTAAGGAAAGTTTGAAAACCGCATGGTTTTCATCTAGTATGGAAGCATGACGCTGAAA
>JAJYKZ010000013.1 GCA_021788105.1 bacterium | reverse complement strand
TGAAAATGTAGATGACTATTACAAGTCGCTTTTGGAAAAAGGCATTGAAACTTCAAGTGAGCCAAACGATTGGCCATGGGGCAAAAGAGAATTCGTAGTCAAAGATCCAGATGGCTATAAGTTGGTTTTCTTTCAAAATATTAAGGAATAATTTTCCAATCTCGCATCACTTTTATTTTTAAAAAATACCTTCACTTCCACATAAGAAAACTTTTTTAAAATATAAAATTGAATATTCTGGCTTTCTGCAGAATGCCAGAATATTATTCTTCCATTCGACCGCATATGGAAAAATTTAAAAGATCCGGCTTTACGCCAGATCTTTTTTTTCTTTGAATTTTACAAGGCTTCGAACAACCTTCAGATCGTCTTCCTTGATCTCTTTGAAAAGATAGAGGAGTCCGAAATAAATCGCCACTAAAATGATGCTCCAGATGAAGAAGATAAGATTATGCGAAGTGAGAATAAGCGACAACAGATAAATGGCCGCGCCGGCAATAGCCATCTTCGCCAGTTCGGCGCTTTTCAAGATGCCGCCGAAATAACGATGGGTGTAGGCCACTGAAATAAGCATAACCATAAGAGAAGTTATGGAAGTGGCGGAAGCTGAGCCGACAATTCCGAAACGGCTGACCAAGACATAATTCAAGATCGCATTCAAAATCATGCCGCCAAAAGCGATTATCATCGGAATCTTATTTTTCCCCGCGCCGTTCAGTGCAAAACTCAGAATATAAAAGACTGTCAAACATCCAATGCCGAACGCCAGAATCTGCAGAGCCAGAGTGGCCGGCAAATACTTCGCTCCGTAGATGAATTTGATTACCGAACCGGCATAAGTACTGAGAAGAATTACGATCGGAACTAAAAGCATAATCATAAAACGCAGCGACTGAGCGACAATGCCGCGCGCTTTTTTCATATCGTTTTGCGCAGTCGATTCGGAAACCGAAGGCAGCAGAATTATCGTTAAAGCATAAAAAAGGAAATAGGGGATCTGCCCGATCAGAAAGGCGCTGTTATAAATTCCCGCCAGATAATCGCTGTGCGTGATGCCCTTGACGAAATAGAGATCCAGCGAGATCATAATCTGATAAAAAACCATAAAGAGAGTCACCGGTCCGGCGTATTTCAGCATTTTTTTCCAATCGAAGCGCAATTTTTTATTCCTATCGTATTCCGGAAATTTTTTGCGTATCCAAAAAATATCCGCGATCCAGGCGACCAAAAAAACCAGGAACGGAACAAAGATGTAACCGACAATCGAACCGCGCAGACCGAAAAAAATAATCAGTCCGATTATGATCGTCATTCGAAAAATCGAACGCAGAATCTTAAGCACCGACTGAAAATTAAATTGATGAACGCCGGTCAGATAATAAAAATAATAAGAATCGATAGCGTAGGCCGGAATGATAAAAACGGAAAGGCGGAAAAGGGGAATAAGCGTCGGATCGCCCAAAATATTTGAAATTGCCGGGCTGGCCAAATAAAAAAGTGTTGAGATAACTGCAATCACGGCGACCTGCAACCACAATCCGGTCCGTTTAATGACCACAATCATTTCCGGTTTCGCCTCATGGATCTCGCTCAGATATTTGCCCATCGAGATCGGAATGCCATTGCCGACCAGCGTCACTACCATAATTGTCAGAGCCACAATCAATCCGTAACGGCCGTAATCCGCCGGCGTCAAAAACCGACCGGCTCCGGCCTGAACAATAAAACCGGACAAGTTGAAAAGCACTTCCGCAATCAGCAGCCATAAAAATGAACGGGCGAGCGATTTGGCCATAATTATTTTACTAAAGTTTTATCAAGTTCTTCCTTGTTATTGCCATTGGCCGTGACCGTGACTGCAATTTTTCCTCCGCCCAATTCGGAAATGTTCAGCGGAATATCTTTCCGATTTCCATTGGCAACATTAACATCCCCGGAAATCAGATTTTTTTTATCCAAGGAAACTTCCCAATGAAAATTGCCGGCGCTGCTATGATTGTCGATGGCAAATGCGATGCTTTCGCCCGAAGGATCGTCGAATGACGCCGACCACCAGTTTTTTTGGTAATTCGGATTTTCCTGAAGCGTCTCCCGATAATCAAGAAAAATACTGCTCAGAAACAGAATGATAATTGTTGCAAAAATTATTTTCTTATTGCTCATTTGTTTTGTCGCTGGCGGGACGATAGTAAATAACTATCTCGCCATTGGAATAAATTTTCCAAAAATTATTTGATTTATCAAATTGGGAACTGTCCATTTTTTGGTCGACCAAGACGTAATCGACTCCCAAATTATTAAAGCATTTTTGGCCATTAGCGCTATTCGGATCGGAAATCATATCAAGCGTGCAGGTCTCTTGCTTGTCCACGCCGTTCGTGTAGCGATCAAGATTGGCGCGATAAAGCGGGAAATTATAGCCTCGCATAAAAAACAGCTTAATCCAGGAATCGGACGCGACATAAATGTGGTCGAACACGATATTGTCGGCCGGCTTTATTTTTTGGGAAAGAAATTGAGCGGCTTGAAGGGTTTGGACGGTCTGCTGGATTGAAGCGTCAGCCGAAGCCGTACTGGAAGAATTTTGAGCATTATCGTAAAAACCGGAAATTACAACAAATGCCAAGGCGAAAATTCCAGCCGGCAGGAAAAATTTTTTATTCAAAAAGAATTTATGCTTCTCCTTTTTGTTTTTTGCAAAGCTTACCAGCTGCACCAGTCCGAAAGCGCCAATGATCGCCAGGGGATAAGAACCGTAATTTCCAAAGCGGCCGGACGGCAGATTGATAAGCACCCATTCCGGCTTGATAGTCACCAATGCTACTATAAATATCCATCCGAACAATAATGCAAACTGATATTCTTTCTTTTTATAAATTCTAGAAGCAAACAGAAGAAAAAATAAAATTCCGGCAATTCCCAGAATATCGCGCGACTCTCCCACGGTGAATTTGAATTGGGTAAAAGTCAGACCGACGTGATCGGATTTATTGGCATTTCCCACCACTGTGGTTACCGCGTCGTTTCGAAGATAGGACGGAGTATAGACAACTGCCACGAAAAAAACCGCGAAAACCACAAAAGAAATTATGAGCGGCGAAAAAATAATTTTCTTCCAGTTTTTCAAAAAGGCGCCGAGTTCTTTCGCATGCATTAATAAAATTATCGGAATAATTACGACCAGCGAGAGCAGGAAGACAAACCCGGAAAGATGGTGGGTGTAAAATATGCCCATTGAAAGAAAAAGCATGACGAAGAGCTGGCGAGCGTCTTTCTCTTTGAGCGCTCGAAAGAAAAAATAAAAAATCAGAGGAATCAACAGATCGCCGATAATATTCCCGACCACTCCGCCGCCAACGTATTTGGCCTGCGGAGGAGTAAGGGCAAACAGGGGACCAATCAAAAGCAGTGCGATAATTGCGATATTTTTACCTTGCGAATGATCTTCAAAAAGCCGCAGCGCCAGAATGAAGAGTGTCAACAAGCTCATCACATCGACGATAAAAAGAATCGTGATCGGAAAATAGGATGTAAAACTTAATCCGGTAATCAGACCGGCGGCGGCAAAAATCAAATGTTCTCCAATAATGAAATCACTGATATTTTGCGGCCCGCTCAAAGTATATGTCCCATTGACTTGAACGATATTGCGTTGCGAGTAGTCAGGAATTTTTCCCGACATCGCAATGACTTTGGACCAATACATATGATGGCCGAGGTCGGTTGTCGCAGGAAGAATAGTATTTTTTAAATATCCGGCCCGGATAAAAATCGACAGGAAAATAATCAAAATAATAAGAACTGACTGCCGGGAAGAAAAAGAAAAATTTTTTTGTTCATGAATTTCCGCCGGTTTTTTCTTTTGCCGGAGACGAAAAATAACATAGCCGGCCAGGCTGAAAATCAGAACGCCGGCGATGACGGAAACACGGGTAAGCAATAAGTGCAATCTTCCCAAAAAGAGCATAATAAAATCCACGCTGATAATGCTCAGGCCGAAATAAATGACAAATTTTTCTACGCCGGAAAATTTTCCGGACTTACCAAAAATTGCCAGAAAGAAAAAGCGGCCCGGCAAAAAAAGCAAAAATCCCAGAGTCAGATAAAAGATTATTTGATTGCCGATAAAATTAAACATTGGCGGCTGAGTTAATTTCCTCTAAATATTTTTTAGCGATATTTTTCCAACTGTAATTATCCGCCACAAATTTCTTGGCCTTTTCTCCGAAATCCTTGCGGAAGCCGTCGTCTTCAAGCAGTTCTCTGATTTTTGAAATCCAAGCGGCGGCGTTTCCAGGTTCGACCAAAAAACCGTTCCGGCCGTCTTTGATCGCGTCTTTCAATCCCTCCAAATCCGAAGCTAAAACAACTCTCCCGCAAGCACCGCCCTCAATCGCGGTTATCCCAAAACCCTCCATGGATCCGGATATCCTGACGTTGGGAGAAATATACAAATCGACTGAGTTTAAAAGCATGAGTTTATCATTTTCATCAATATTTCCAATTAATCTTGTTCGATTTTCCAAATTAAATTCTTTTATCGCTTTTTCACATTTTGAGAAATTGCTTTCGTCTCCGGCTTTGGAAGACACAATGCCTCCCACCGCCACGAAAAAATAATTCTCAGGAAGATTCGGCATTACATTTTTCAAAAACCAATCGACGCCTTTGTGCGGAACGAATCGGCCTATTCGCAAAATTACTTTTTTACCTTCAAGATTTGCGCCTAGAATTTTTTCCATACCATTTCTGGAAGAAGAGGCGGACAAATCATCAAAATTTATTCCATTGGGTATGAACCGGCAGTGATTCCGGTCTATTCCAATTTTCACCGCCTCATCAATTGTGTGGTTTCCGACCATAATCAATTTATCAAGTTTTTTTAAAGAGGGAACGTTGATATTTTTATAAACCGCCGGAAGAAAACCTTTTTTATAGGCAAAAGTAATATCCAAACCATGAACGACGCAAAAAAATTTTTTCTTCGGATGGAAAAATTTCAATACTGCTCCGATCGGGGCAAGAACTCCATTGCCCAGAAGACACGCGTCATATCGAGGCATAAGAAACATAGCCCGGATAAAAGCGGCCGGCAGAAACACAAACAGCCATTTTTTTCCTTTGCCATTGGCAATGACTTTGACTTGGGCGATCTTTTTGAGCTCTTCGGACAAATAATAATTTTGCCGCTCGACGCCTCCGAAAACAGGCGGAAAAGTGTGGGAAATAAATAATATTTTCATTTTTTATATTTTTCCTTGCGAATCAGATACGTCTGGTCCTCAGTCAGTTTCCGGCCGGACTTTATCATATCGGCGATAAAAGCAAAGATTACGAATTGCAGCCCAACCAAAAAAGTGGCGATTGAAAACAGAAGCCAGTTGCGATAGGGAGTAATTTTCAAATTCTGGACATAAAAAACAAGAAAGACCAAAAAGGATACCAGTGAAATAAAAATCAAGACTGCTCCCGGAACACCGAAAAATTTCATCGGCCGGACGTCGCGCACCGCTTTTAAAATAAGCTTGCTGCTGCTTTTTACATAGGAATAAATGCTTTTCACGACGCGCGATTTTCTGTTCACATGATAAGTAACGACGATCGGAACCCAGCTGATCTTCAAATTTTTCCCGATCGCATCAATGATGGTTTCTTGAGTATAGGTAAATTCTCCGGGAAGGTTCAGGCGCAAGAGAGTTTCCCGGCTGTACGCCCGGAATCCGCATGTAAGATCGTCGATCTTATGATTCATGAATTTTCCGATAATATAGGCGCCGATAAAATTGAGATAATACTTGGTTTTCGGCATATCCTTGGCTTGTTTGTCGCCGAAACGGCTGGCGCTTGCCATATCAGCTTCGCGATTGATGATCGGCGCGATCAATTTGGGAATATCATTGGGATCGAATTGTCCGTCGGCGTCCATATTGACCATGATGTCGGCGCCATTTTCCAAGGCCTTTTCTACGGCCGTTCGGAAAGTGATTCCGATGCCGCGGTTGATTCCGTTCGAATAAATAAAATCAGCGCCGGCTTCGCGCGCCTTTTCCACGGTTTTATCCTTGGAACCATCGTCGATAATCTGCACGAAAACTTCATCTATTCCGAAAATCGTCCGCGGTATTTTTCTGACAGTCGCAGCTATTTTTTCTTCTTCATTGAATGCCGGAAGATTAACAACCAGTTTCATTATTTTTTCTTAATGATTAAGCTCGGATCGACGCAGTTGAAATTGCATTTGGAATCAATGCCCTTATGAATAACTGTGTTGGTGCAATCCGTGACAGCCTGCTCGCACCTGGCCTTGCTGTATGTAAAATAATTCAGATTGACTTGATAGCCGAAATAACCCAGGGCAAAATATGCGATTACTAAGATTCCAATTATCCAGACGATCGATTTTATAATTGTAAACATGTTTGTTTTTGTTCGTTTTTAATCAAATTAAAAGGCATAATACCTTAAAAATATTATACCCTTAACCTTCTTTTTAAGCAAATTGAAGCCTATCTTCCAATTCCGGCATAAATGACTCCGCGGGCGCGGATAGTTTTTTTATCCAAACAATTTTTTCCATCCACAACCACTCTGACATTGTTCCGAGCAAAATCATCCGCCGTAATTGCTTCCAATTCCTTGTGATTAGTCGCCAGGATCACCGCCTCGGAATCGGCTAAAAGCTTTTCAACACTTTCCACCGTGGAAAGTTGAGGAATATATGGATCATAAATGATGACTTCCGCTCCGCGGTTTTTCAAATCTTCTATTATTACCAAGGCCGGACTTTCGCGCAAGTCGCCGACATTAGCCTTGTATGAAACTCCCAGAACGCCGATTTTCGCGCCTTTGATATTTTTTTCAATATTATTTAACAAATCTTGCAACAGTTCGACCGTATAGAACGGCATATGATTGTTGATGTTGCGGGCAGTCTTGAGAAATTTATGATCAAAATTATATTCTTTGCCTTTTTCGATCATATAATACGGATCGACCGGAATACAGTGTCCGCCCACGCCGCAGCTCGGCCAATGCGCCATGAACGCATAGGGCTTGGTTGAAGCTCCCTTGATGACATTGGTAACATCAATGCCCAGTTTGCTGAGGGACATCGCCAATTCATTTACAAAGGCGATGTTGACATCACGGAAAGAATTTTCCAAAATTTTTACCGCTTCGGCTTCGCGAATTGATTCCATTGCCATAATCTCGGCATCAACGATGCTTTTGTAAAATTCCTTGGTCCGGCGCAAACCTTCCTCTTCAATCGATCCGACGACTCTCGGAATATTCCCCACGTTCCATTTCGGATCGCCCGGATTGACGCGTTCCGGGCAGTGGGAAAGATGAAAATCTTTTCCGATTTGAAAACCGGCTTTTTCAAAAATCGGCAGCACAACATCTTCGCTTACCCCGGGATTAACCGTCGATTCCAAAACGACCAGCGCGCCTTTCGACATATTTTCCGCAACCATCTGGGACGCACCGATGACCGGACTGAGGTCTGGCAGATATTTTTCATCGACTGGCGTCGGCACGCAGATCAGATAAATATCCTGATTTTTTATATCATTAATATCATGAGCGGCCTTTATTTTGACCTTGGGCAGAAGCTCTTCTAAAAATTCTTCCCTGAAGGGACTTTTTCCCGCTTTGATTTTTTCCAATTTCTTCTCGTCCGTATCGAAGCCCGTGACTTCATATCCCTTGCTGGCACAGACCGCCGCCAAAGGCAGGCCGACATAACCCAAACCCACGACGCAGACTTTTTTATCTTGCATATTTTTCTTGTTTAAGTTTTATAACTTATTTGTAATTATAAATCAGTTTTTGTTTTCTTTCAACTTAAGCTATAATGTGCATATGCGTATCGGAGTCAACGCCTCATTTGCCCGTAAGCCGAATACCGGCATCGGACAACTCACAATCAACTTCCTGAAAACGCTGGTTAAAATGCAAGATTCGATTTACGGATTGGAATTTGTTTTGTATTTGGAAGAAGATCTGCCTGAAAACATGAGCTTGCCGGAAAATTTCCGGAAGCGCGTTTTTTTACCGCCCTATGAACGGGACGACCTGATCCGGAAAATTTGGTGGGAAAGATATTTGCTGCCAAAAAAAGTCGAGCGAGACAAGTGCGACGTGCTCATCAGCCTGTACCAGTCCGCAACTCCGATCGAGGAACCGTTGTGGCACATTATGATCGTTCATGATATTATTCCCAAACTTTTTCCGGAATACCTCAATAATTTCCGAAAAAAAATATATTGGAAACTGACGGAAAACGCAATCAGAGGCGCGGACAAAATTATTGCCGTTTCCAAGCGGACGGAAAAAGACATTATTCAGAACCTCGGTTTGGACGGAGAGAAAATCGCCGTGAGCTACGAAGATGCGGATGAAATTTATAAAAAAGAAATTGCCATTGAAAAAGAAGCGGAAATTTTAAAAAAATACAAGCTCAAGCCGGGCTACATATATAATGGCGGGGGATTGGAAGCCCGCAAAAACACCGAAGGCGTAATCCGCGCATACAAATTTCTGCTGGAAAAAAACAAGGTTGAACATTTTGTCCGCGATTTTCCCAGACTGATCATCTCGGGAAAATTATTGCCGCAACTGGCGCCTCTGGCGACCGACGCGGAAAAATTAGTCAAAGAACTTAATCTGACCGAACACGTCAAGCTCTTGGATTTCGTTCCGCAGGAAGATCTGCCGGCACTTTACAAGAACGCGTCAATTTTTGTTTTTCCGTCTTTCTATGAAGGCTTCGGCATTCCGGTTTTGGAAGCGATGAACATTGGAACGCCCGTGATTACTTCGAAATTTTCCTCTTTGCCGGAAGTCGGAGGAGACAGCGTGCTTTACTGCGATCCCGACGATATAAAAGACATGGCTATGGTAATCAAAAATGTCTTGTTAAACAAGGATCTGCGGGAAACTCTCATGCGCAGAGGAAAAGAGCGCGCCAAAAATTTCGACTGGAAAAAATTTGTCGGAAAAATTATTAACTTAATCCGCAATGAATCCGCTTCTTAAAAATATTTTTCAAAAATTAAAAGAAACTTACGCCTATTTGCTGCTGGCTGACGTTTTGCTGGTTTTATTTTTAATTCTATTTTCCAACCTGAAAATTTTGCCTATTCCCGATTTCGGAGATTTTATTTTTTTCATAATCATCGGCCTGGCCTTCGCGTTGTACCGGCCCGGCTGGAGTTTTCTGTTCTTTATCGGAACCATTGCGCTGGAAAATATAAATATTGCGCCCAAAGGATTGGGAATTTCTGTACGGCCCTATCAGTTTTTCGGCGCCCTGACGCTTTTGGCAGTCCTGATAAAATTGCCGGCAAAAAAACTTAATTTCAAACTGCCAAAATTGAGCTGGAACGATCTGTTCGTAACCCTCTTCATCATTGCCGGGTTCGTCAGCGCGCTGAGCTCTCCCGTGAGCAAGTCAGCCGCTTTGAAATTATCAATCATTGCGCTTTCATTTGCCGCCATATATTGCCTTGTCAGAATTTTCATCCAAAGTTTCGACGATTTTAAAAAAATCATTCCGTTTTTCTTTGCTTCTTCCCTGATTGTCATGTTTTACGGAATTTGGCAGAACGTCCGCTTCGCCAAAGGATTCTTTTCTTTCGAAGTGATGCCCGGCCGGCCCAACGCGACCTTCACCGAAGCGGATTGGTATGGAATCTATCTTGTGTTCTTACTGGCCATAATTTATTCGTTGATTTATTTTTTTAACGAAGCAAAGGGACCGTCTGAGTCTAAAATTTCAAATTTCAAATTTCAAAATTTTTTTCTTTATATTATACTCGTAACTACATATATTTCATTAATCCTTACCGTTTCCCGCTCGGCTTGGCTGGGCGCGTTCATCTCGACTTTTATTTTTCTGCTTGCTGTTCTAACCGGCTTGAAATTTAATTTTAAAAATTGGGATTGGAAATATTTTTGGCAAACATTCAGAAATCTTGCGATCGCGGGAATTTTGAGCATTGGCGCAATTTATCTTTTCAATCTGACGACTTTCCAGCTGTTTAACCGCGCCCAAAGCACGGCTTCCGGCTTGCAGCAAATCACGGTTGCTTGCAAAACCGACGCCGCGCTGCCGCAAAAAATAGTCGATGTTTCACAATTGGCTTCGTATGGCTGCCGGCACATCAATTTGCAGGACATTACCAAAGATGAAACACAAGGACTTTTCGTGAAAGAAATATACCGCACCGATCCCAATGTCGACATTCGCAGTATGATCTATCAAAAATCTTGGCAGGAAATAAAAAATCATCCGGTTCTGGGAATCGGCTGGGGAAATATCGGCAAGATCCTTGGCACTGATGAACACGGCAATGGACTTAATTCTAGCAACATTTTTTTGGAAACCTGGCTGGGATCGGGAGTTTTTGGGCTCATCGCTTTCATATTTATTTTTTTCCATATCGCCATCAAAGCCATAAAATATTTTTTGAAAAACAATCCGAGAGAAAAATTTTTCGGGCTGTTTCTGCTTCTCGGAATCTTTGCATTGATCGTTCCGAATTTTTTCAATGCCGGAATTTTCCTGGCCATCCTCTGGATATTTTTCGGATTGGCTATGATTTAAAATTTTATTTATGAAAATAGGAATCGACATAAGAAATATCGGAAAAAAAAGAACGGGCGACGAAGTTGTTTTTTTCAACATTGTTAAAAATCTGGCTCTGATTGATGATCAAAATGAATATTTTCTCTTTACCGACATTGCTGATGCCGAGATATTGCACGAAGTGGCGGAAAGTTTGGGAATCAAAAACAAAAATAATTTCAGAATCGTTACGATAAAAACCAAAAACAAATTTACCTGGAATTTCTGCACCCTGCCGCGATATCTGCGGAAAAATCCGGTCGATATCTACCAAACGCAATATATCACGCCATTTTTTGTTTCCAGGAAAATCAAGATTGCAACTATTATTCATGATATTTCGTTTAAAATATATCCGCAGTTCATCAAATGGACGGATCTGTTTTTTTTGAAATTGCTTATTCCGCTCAGCCTGAAAAGGGCAAACAAAATCATTGGCGTATCCCAATTTACCCGGGATGAAATTGCCAGGCACTATAAAATAAATCCGAAAAAAGTCGATTTCATCCAGAATGCAGTCGGGGATAATTTCTTCAAAAAAATTTCTTCCGAAAAATTAGAAGAGACAAGAAAAAAATATAAACTTCCGCAAAAATTCATTTTGTATATCGGAACATTGCAGCCGCGAAAAAATATTCCTTCGCTAATAGAAGCTTATGCCAGTGCGTTTGAGAATAAAGATGAAGTTAAATTAGTTTTGGCCGGCGGAAAGGGACACAATTTCGATTCAAAAATTGACCGCGCGATTGAAAAACATGATTTAAAAAATAATGTAATTTTGCCGGGCTACATCGACGAGGAGGATAAGCCGGCCATTTTCAAACTCGCCCATGTTTTTTGCTTCCCTTCATTTTACGAAGGCTTCAGCATTCCGGTCCTGGAAGCAATGACACTGGGAATTCCTGTTTTAGCCTCTAAAATTCCGCCGCACGAAGAAGTCGCGGGCAACTCCGCGCTATTATTCGATGTTAATGATAAAAAAGATCTGGAAGAAAAATTGCTAAAAATTTGTTACGATGAAAATCTGAGAAAAAATATTTCCGAGAAAGAAAAAATGCAAGCCCAAAATTTTTCCTGGAAAAAGACAGTGGAAAAAATTTCAATCATTTACAAAGACCTCGAATAATGGCGTTATAATGCCTGTAATTGACCAAAGTCAATAAAATGCGTACAATAAATCAATAGTTTAAAAAAATAAAATTAAAAAAATGAAATTATTCAATAGGGGCAGCGGCGCGGGAGAGAGAGCCGTTAAGTTTTATAAGAAAAAATGGGTCATCATAACCGGAAGCATTCTTCTTTTGATTATTATTGCCGGAGGATCCGCCGTTTGGAAAACCGGATCGATTCTGGGCCGAATGTCTACTAATGGAGGCAATTTGCTGTCCAACCTTGTGCATTCTTTGCCGGGAGCAAATAACCAGCTCAAGGGAGAGACTGATGGAAGAGTCAATATTCTGCTCTTGGGAATGCGCGGCGCCGACGATCCGGCCGGCGGAACACTTTCCGATAGCGAAGAACTTGTCAGTATCGAGCCCAAGGAAAATAAAGTTTCCATGATATCCATTCCACGCGATCTTTATGTGGATAATCCCGCAACAGGAACTCAGACGAAATTGAACGATGTTTATGCCGCCGGAGAACAGAAGGGAAAGGGACAGGGACTAACCTATACCGAACAAGAATTTGGAAAAATTACCGGTCAAACTATTGATTATGCGGTGGCCGTAAATTATAACGCCTTTACCGATCTTATAAATACAATCGGTGGAGTAACCGTAACTTTGGATCAGCCCTTTGAAGAATCGGTCCAATTCAACCAACCGCACGTTTGCGATTCCTTTTTTAATGTCCCGACCGGACAATGGGAAAACAAAATCGTAAAACATCACGTCATTCAAAATGGTGTTTCAGTGGAAGTAAAAAGAAAAGTGCCAATGTATCAGCTCTGCACTGCCCCGACAAACACGGAAGAGTGCGGGGGAGATTTTAAACTTTCGGCCGGAACTCAGACGCTCAATGCCGCCCAGGCACTTTGTTATGCACGCGCTCGCGAGACTTCCAACGATTTCGCTCGAGCCGCCCGCCAGCAGCAGATTATGCAAGCAATAAAAGACAAGCTTTTAAGCGCCGGGACCCTGACCAACTTCGCCAAATTGAATGGTATTCTAGACAGCCTTGGCAACAACGTCACGACTGATATGCAGCCCTGGGAAATGAAACGCTTGTTTGATCTGTACGGACAAATGAAAGGCTATACGCTTTACCAGCGCGTTCTTGACACAAGCAGTGACCCCGAAGTAGGGCTGCTTTATGGAAAACAAGATCCGGTCGCCGGAGATATTTTATTGCCAAAAGGAGATAATTATAATCAAATCCAGAACCTGTTCAAAAATATTTTTAGCCTCAAACCACATGAAGCCAACGCTCCGGCCGACACAACCACATCGCCAAATACAACCTCGACGGCCGCTTCACAGACTTCCAATTCTCAAACCCAAGCATCAAGTTCAACACAAAAATAGCCCGGATACCACATAAAGGAAATTCGATGAGCAGTAAGTAATGCGTTTTCTCGGCTTACTGCTTTACATTAATAACCCGTCCATGAAACTTTCAGTCATAATCACCAGTTATAAAAATCCCGATCTGCTTAAAGTCTGTATTGATTCCGTGAAAAACAATTATTCCGGAACTGATTACGAAATTATCGTGGCCGATAGCGGAACGGAGGAAAAAACCGAATTGATGATGCGGGAAGATTATCCGGAAATAAAATTTTTTCCTTTTAGAAAAAACGTCGGCTTTCAGCATCTGGTAAAAAAAGCTTATGAAAAAAGCGCGGGTGATTATGTCTTGATCCTAAACGGAGACATTATCGTCAAGAAAAATTCTATTGAAAAATTGTTGGATCATGCGGAAAAAAATCCGCAGATCGGAGTTGTTGGCCCGCAACTTCTTAATTTCAACGAAACATTGCAATATTCATGTTTCCGATTTTATACTCCGCTCACTATTGTTTACCGGCGCACTTTTTTGGGGAAATTTCCATTTGCCAAAAGACAAGTTGCCAAATTTTTGATGAAAGATTTCGATCATCAAACCGAAAAGGAAGTGGACTGGCTAATGGGTTCGGCGCTGATGGCTTCGCGCGCGGCAATCGAAAAAGTGGGACTGATGGACGACCGATTCAGAATGTATATGGAAGATACGGACTGGTGCCGCCGTTTTTGGGAAAACGGTTATAAGGTTGTATATTTTCCCGATTCTCAAATGTATCATTATCACGGCCGCGGTTCGGCCGGAAAGGGCGTTATTAAGCTTCTTTTATCGAACAAGTTAACTTGGATTCACATCGAAAGTGCCATAAAATATTTTATAAAATATGCAAGAAAACAATTACCAAAACATAACTGAAGCCGAAAAAAAACCTGTCATCCAAAAGCATAAAAAATTTTTCAAAAGCTATTTTGCCATATTCATCGCCATAGTTTTATTGGCTGGGAGTTTTTGGCTTGGCTATACGAATGGAAAAAGATCGGCCTCGGCCCAATCGCAAAGCTATCCACTCCTTAATTCTACAGTCATAGATCAGGCCCCGCAAAATTCCGCCGACAAAAACGTTGACTTTTCTCTTTTTTGGAAAGTTTGGGATCTGCTTAAACAAAAATATGTCGATCGGAATTCTTTGGACGCCCAAAAATTGGTTTACGGCGCCATCCAGGGGATGCTCTCGGCCACTGGCGATCCATACACCACATTTTTCAACCCTCAAGACACCCAGTCTTTCTCTCAAGACATTGGCGGCAGTTTTGAAGGCATTGGAGCGGAACTGGGCGTGAAAGACGGAGTACTGACCGTCATTGCGCCGCTCGACGGATCGCCGGCCCAGAAAGCCGGCTTGCGCACGGGAGACAAGATAGCGAAAATAAACGAACAAACCACTTCAAACATGACAATCGACCAGGCAGTTAATCTGATCCGCGGCCAAAAAGGAACATCCGTAAATTTGACCGTACTTCATCAAGGAGATCAGTCCGCTTCCGACATCAACATTGTCAGGGACGTTATTGATGTAAAAACAGTCAGTCTTCAATTCAAAGATGATAATATTGCCTACCTTAAGATAAGCCAGTTTGGAGAAAAAACTTCTTCTGAGTTTGACGCAGCCATGAATCAAATAATTGCCAAAGGTTCGAAAGGAATCGTTTTGGATCTGCGCGACAATCCGGGCGGACTTTTAGACCAAGCCGTCGACGTTGCCAGCCGGCTGATCCCGCAGGGGAAAGTAGTCGTCACTGAACAAGACAGCAACGGACAAAAAACAAGCTTGTACACTTCCGGAGGCGACAATTTAAGTTCTCTTCCGATCGTTGTGCTGATCAATGAAGGCAGTGCCAGCGCTTCGGAAATTTTAGCCGGCGCCTTGCGCGACGACCGCGGCGTGCAATTGGTCGGAAAAACATCCTTCGGAAAAGGATCAGTCCAGGAGCTTCTCGATCTTCCGGGAAATTCCAGTGTCAAAATCACAGTTGCCAAGTGGCTGACGCCCAATGGAGACTACATTATGAAAAAAGGAATAATACCCGGAACGCAAACGGATTTAACGCAGGACGACATCAAGAATAACCGCGATCCGCAGTTTGCCAAAGCCGCAGAAATTCTAAAATCGGAACTTAATAAATAAAAGATTTGCCAGTTTTTTCCGTTTCAGTTATAATAGGCGATATATGAAAATTATTTTACTTCAAGATTTCAAAAAGATAGGAAAAAAGGGAGACATCAAAGAAGTTTCCGACGGTTTTGCGAGAAATTTTCTGTTTCCCAAAAAAATTGCAGAAATGGCCACGGGAGCCGCCATTAAAAAAGTTGAAAACATAAAACATAAACAGGTTCAGGAAGAACAGGCCGATTTGGAAAAAATCCAGCAACTCGCGGAACAGCTCGAAGGAAAGGAAATCATTATCCAGGCCAAAGAAAAAGAAGGAAAACTTTTCGGATCGATACATGCCAAAGATGTTGCCAAAGAATTAAAAAAAGAAAATCTGACTGTTCCGGAAAAATGCATTGCCTTAAATGATCCGATCAAAGAAATCGGGGAGTATGATGTAAAAATAGAACTCGAACACGGAATAGAAACGGCCGTCAGAGTCATCATTGAAAAAGCTTAAATTTGTTTTCATTAAAAAAATTTGAAGTCGCGGGGGAAGCGACTTTTTGTCTTGTAAGCAGTTAATAAAAAATAAATTTTAAATATGAAGAACAACAGAAAGTACATTTTTGTAGTCGGGGGAGTAATGAGTGGCGTGGGGAAGGGCATTACCACCTCGTCCATCGGAGCCATTCTGAAAGCGCGCGGATTTAACGTCACTGCCCTAAAAATCGATCCCTACATCAATGTCGATGCCGGCACAATGAATCCTACCGAACACGGAGAAACTTTCGTCCTCGATTCCGGACTGGAAACCGACCAAGATATGGGAAATTATGAACGATTTATGAATGTTACCTTGCCGTCGGAAAATTATATGACAACCGGAAGCATTTATGAATCAGTTATTCACAAAGAGAGAAATTTGGAATACAACGGAAAATGCGTGCAGGTTGTTCCGCACATACCATTGGAGGTTATAAACCGCATTGAGAAAGCCTCGGAAAAAGCCAAATCGGACATAACCATTGTTGAAATAGGCGGAACGGTGGGTGAATATGAAAATATTCTTTTTATGGAAGCCATCCGATTAATGAAATTAAAACACCCGGAAGATATTATAACTGTTATGGTAAGTTATCTTCCCATACCGCACGCGTCCGGAGAAATGAAAACAAAACCGACCCAACATGCTGTCAGAACCCTGAACGGCACCGGAATCCAGCCAGATTTCATAATTGCCAGAAGTGAAACCTTTCTTGATCAAAAGCGCAAGGAAAAAATCGCATTGTTCTGCAATGTGCCGGAAAAATATGTGATCAGCGCCCCGGACGTGGAATCCATCTATGAAGTTCCGGTTAATTTCGAAAGAGATGATCTTAGCCGCCTTATATTGAAAAAATTAGGCTTGAAATACAAGAAAACGGATCTCAAAAAATGGTATGATCTTGTTGACAATATTAAACATTTGAAAGGCAAAGTCAGAATCGGGGTTGTCGGAAAATATTTCGGAACAGGAGATTTTGTCCTTTCCGATGCCTACATCAGTGTAATTGAAGCTGTTAAGCATGCGGCATACGCAAATCGGATTAAGCCGGAAATAGATTGGATCAATAGCGAACTTTACGAAAAAGAATCGAATAAATTGGAAGAGTTGAAGCAATATGACGGCGTGGTGATTCCTGGCGGATTCGGCTCCCGCGGCATCGAAGGAAAAATCAAGGCCATAGAATTTTTGCGAACCAACAAAATTCCGTTTCTCGGACTTTGTTACGGAATGCAACTGGCCGTGATTGAATTTTCCCGCGACGTTTTGGGCTTGAAAGAAGCGCATACGACCGAAGTTGACCGCAATACAAAAAATCCGGTCATCGACATCATGCCGGAACAAAAAAAGAATCTGGAAGACAAAAATTACGGCGCTACAATGAGGCTGGGCGCTTATCCGGCGGAATTAACAAAGGAAACCAGAGCGTACAGGGCTTACGGAAAAGCGAAAATTTCAGAAAGACACAGGCATCGATGGGAAGTTAATCCGGAATACATTAAGAAAATAGAACAAGCCGGCTTGATATTTTCCGGAAAATCTCCAGACAAAAAACTTATGGAAATTATTGAATTGCCGCAAAATGTCCATCCTTTCTTTTTAGCAACTCAGTTTCATCCCGAACTTAAATCCAAACCGCTCGACCCTCATCCGCTGTTTGTCGAATTTATCAAAGCTTGCATTGAAAAATAGTGCAACTCAAAACTGAAAGAAATTAAAAAGAGCCTTCTTCATCGCAAGGCTCTTTTTTTATTCAAGATTTATTTGGCTTCTTCAACCGAAACAAATTTTCTTTCCACGAGTTTTCCGGTAAACAATCTGATTTTTTTGCTATTGAATTTAACTACTCCGTTTTTCATCGCGAAAAGAGTGTCGTCTTCGGCGCGTTTTACATTTTTTCCGACTCGAAATTTCGTTCCTCTTTGTCGAACGATTATCTGGCCGGATCTAACTTTCTGGCCGCCGAAAATTTTCACGCCCAGTCTTTTAGAAATTGAATCGCGCCCCAGTTGGGTGGAGCCGCCGGCTTTTCTATGTGCCATATGCTTGATTAGAAATTAAAAGCGCCTTTTTGCGCAAATAATCCTTAAATTACTTTAAATTTAGCTAACATAGCCATTATAGCAGATTGTGGTATAATGTCAATAATGGCTAAGATAAAAGAAATTTTCAAAAAACACGAAGCAAAAATCGCACTCGCGGCCGGACTTGTCTTGTTGGCCGCGATTTCTTTCGAGGCTGGGATTATGAAAGGCAAAACTGCGCAGGAAAATCCCATTCTCATTGAAAAAGCTTCAGAAAATGTCAAGCCAGAAACTCAGATTCAGCTTCCTGCAGCACCAGCCGCAGCAATTCATGTCCCATCAACGTCTGTTACGACTGATTCTCAAAATTCTGCGATTCAAAAAATCAGTTGCGCTTTCGTGGGCAGCAAAAATTCTGATATTTATCATTTTCCCGATTGCCCATCCGCCAAGCGCATTAAACCCGAAAATCTGGTTTGTTTCAAATCGGAACAAGACGCCGAGAGTAAAGGATATAAACAAGACAAATCCTGCATTAAATAAATAAAAACTATGAACAAAAAAACTATAATTATTTCTCTTGGGGGATCGCTCATTGTGCCAGAAGAAATCGATTGGAAGTTTATAAAAAAATTCAAGGCGCTCATTGAAAATCAAATTGAAAAAGGCTATAAATTTATTTTGATTACCGGCGGGGGAAAGACAGCCAGAAAATACATTGAGGCGGCCGCTAAGGTGGACGCGATTGCAAATGAAGACAAGGATTGGATCGGCATCCATGCCACTCGGATGAATGCACATTTCATCCGAACAATTTTCCGTGAACACGCCCATCCGCGCATCAACACCAATCCGCACGATCTCGAAGATTTTTACAATTTCAAAGAAAATATCCTAGTAGCAGCCGGATGGCGGCCGGGATTTTCCACCGACTATGACGCGGTTGTTTTGGCCAAATACTTGGACATAAAAAATATCATCAATCTTTCCAATATTGATTACGTTTGCGATAAAGATCCGCGTAAATTTCCCGACTGCAAAAAAATAAAAGAAATATCTTGGTCAGGATTTAGAAAAATGGTAGGAGATAAATGGGATCCGGGAATGAATGCGCCATTCGATCCGATCGCCTCCAAACTGGCCGAAGAAGAAAATATCAAAGTTGTCATAATGAACGGGAAAAAAATCGGCAATTTGGAAAATTATCTTGACGGGAAAAAGTTTTCAGGCACAATCATAAGAAACTAAAAACTTTCAGTCAGACCAAGAAAGACCGCTCGAGAAAGCGGCTTTTTTTGATTCATTTTCCAAACTTGACAAAATATGAAATAAATGATACGCTTTGTCGTTACTAGACTATGATTTTAATATTTTTTTAATATTAGTTTATATAGAATTAAAAGTCTAAACTAATAATTAAATTAAAAAAATATGAGAATTTTAGTCGTCGAAGACGAACCAGCCATATCAAGAATAATAAAAAGCGGCCTTTCCAAAAGCGGCCACATTGTCGATGTAGTCGAAGACGGGGAAGAAGCGAAGAACCGCGTCGAAGTATATGACTACGATGTCATCATTCTTGACGTGATGCTCCCCGGAGCGGACGGCTTTGAGGTCTGCTATCACATTAGAAATCTAGGCTTGAACTCAAAAATACTAATGCTTACTGCCAAGGACGATATCGACAGTAAAGTTTCCGGTCTTAATGTCGGGGCCGATGATTATATGACCAAACCTTTTTCAATCAATGAACTCGAAGCCAGAGTGCGCGCGCTGGCCCGCAGAGAAAAAATTGTCCACAGCACGAAATTGAAAATAGGGACGCTCGTAATGGATCAAGCCGCAAAAACAGTCATTGTAAATAAAAAATCACTCAAAACCAGCCTGACCGAATACCGCTTGTTGGAATATTTAATCCGCCATCGCAACGAAGTCTGCTCAAGAACCATGCTGAACGAGAATGTCTGGGGCGATAAAGACCATATTTCGAATGTCATCGATGCGACGGTTAGCAAATTGCGGACCAAAATAAAAAAATTGAATGATAACAAAGATCTAATCCATACTGTTCCCAAATCGGGATATAAAATTGTCGAATAATAACATGAAACGAGTTCCTCTTCTATACAAACACAATATGCTCCGGGATGTTATCGACAACATCCATGTTAGTATTAACATTTTCGATAGAGACGGAAGGAGAATTTTTGTTAATCCTTATTATTTCCATTTGGCAGGCAAAAGAAAAGGAATAAAGATTGGAAGTAATTTTAAATCCGGAAAAACATATCGCAGAAAAGATTCCTATTTAGATTCAAAGGTAAAAGAAGCTATAACAACAGGAAAAGTTTTTGAAATTCATAATCACTTTCACAAATCAAAGAATCCCAACACTTCTAGATATCTAGATATTATAATTGGACCCATTAGGAACAACTCTGGCGAAATAACCGGAGCATACTCCATGGCAAAAGACGAGACATCCCGATTTTTAGCCAGAAATAGGCTTATTAATTTAAACGCTACCTTGGAAAAAAGAGTGAGCAACCGTACCGAAAAACTCGAAAAATTGAATAAAAAATTAAAAAAATTATCCGACGAAAAAAATTTGCTTGTTTCTCATGTCGCCCATGAAATCAAAACCATGCTGACCATTATAAAAGGGAACATAGAACTGGTTATGCAGGAAAATGAAAATTCTAATTATGAAAGCGAATCGGAAATCAATGACGCAATAGACAAGCTCAGTAAAATTGTTTCCGATTTGGTTTTTATTACAAAGACTGAAGCATATTCCAATCTGTTTAATTTCGAAATAGTAGATATTTCGCAAGTTGCAATAGAAGCCGTGAAAGAACATCGAATCATATCTAAAGAGAAATCATTCAGAATTTCGTTTTCGTTAAGGTCGCCTCGACCCATTAAAGTAAGCGCCGATAAAATAAAAATAAACACCCTCGTTTCCAATATGATAGAGAATGCTGTCAAATATGGAAAAGATAATGGAAAACTGCAAATAATTCTATTTAAAGAGAAAAAGAAAGTTTATTTGCAATTTAAAGATAACGGGCAGGGAATTGATAAGGAAAATCTAGATCGTATTTTTGACCCATTTTTTCAAGTCAATAAAACAAATCATAATTCCGGAACAAACAGAGGTTTTGGCCTAGGACTGGCTATTTGTAAAAAAATTGTTTCTGCCCACAAGGGAGAAATCGATGTGGAAAGCAAGCTTGGCAAAGGAACAACTTTTACGGTAATTTTGCCGGCCAAATAGACAATCCCGGACCAAGAGTCTAAGTTCTTTAAAAATCCACCCATCGAAAGAGGAGAACTTCCATGATAACATTTCCCTTATCCATTTCCTCTCAAGCAACAGAAGTAAAAATATTAAAACAAACGACTCAAAAAGACGAGTCGAAGTTTCTGATTCTTTTTGTTAAGTCGGGAAGAATTGCCGAATTTGGCGCGTTCCATTATAATGGCCGCGACCATATCTGCGTCTCCTGCCAGACTGGGTGCGCTATGGGTTGCAGGTTCTGCGCTACCGGAACACTTTGCTTTTCCCAGGTTGAAAATCTAGCCTGGGAAGAGATAGTGGCAGCGACAAAGTTGGTCAAGGAAATTTCATTTCCAACTAGCTTTGATGTTGTCGCGTCTTTCATGGGCCAAGGAGAACCCACAAGCAATCCAATTCAGGTGGCAAGGGCGATGTATGCTATTGCAGATGAATTTCATCTGGCTCTCTCGACCATAGGAAGAATCGAGCCGCTTAAAAGGCTACAAACACAATTCAAAATTTACGAACTAACTCCTGACATGCAGATCTCTTTGCATTACATAGAAAGAAGAAAGAGAGAGCTGTATATGCCCGGAACCAAAGGGCAAATCACCTCAGAAGTTTTTCGGCTGTTAGAAAATTACGCGGAAGAATATGAGACAAAAATTCGCGTGAATTATGTCCCGTTCAAGGGGATAAACGACAGCCAGGAAGAAATGGAAAAACTGGCCAAATTTATTTCCTCTCACCCAAACTTTTATCTCAAGCTCGGGGAAGCAAACCCATTTTATAACCCGCATTATAAAATGTGGTTCTTGCCTTCGAAGAAAAACTGCTATGAAATCCTGAGAAATAAAATTCCGGTAAAAAAATTCCATTCTCAGGGCTCTGCTCTATGGATAGGCTGCGGTCAAATGATCGCATTGCCAGTAGATTGATGCATAAAGCCTGGGGAGGTAATATGCTTTTTCGTAAGGAGAAGGGTCTTTTAGAACAACATTCTTAAAGGCCCTTTTAATTTTTTAATAAAAATCTAATATTGCGTTTGTTATAGTTTAGTCAGACTTTGAGAATATCCGAACGGGATATTTTAAGGATCAAGCGACGAATGGCAGGAGGGCTAATTGCAAGATAGAAATTAGCAGTCATTCCGAAAAATTGGCTCAAAGCATTCGTTTGATCTGATAAAAAATTATAATGCTTTTAATAAATTAAAAACCCGGAAAAAAACCGGATTTTTAATTTGCAAAGTTTATTTCTTTTTAACAATGAGACTTTTCGTTTCTTTGTCGATTGTTTTGGCTTTTTCGACTTCTCTTCTGGCAGAAAAAGGAAGAACATCCATAATATTTTTAAGCGCCACGCCGTCAATCTTCAAAATATCTTCCCATTTATCCAAAGGTTCCAGAATTTCCCTGATCTTTTTTTCATCGTATTTGTATGTCTTTCGCAAAGTTCGGGCGATGACGCCTTCTGTCCCAAAAACCCTTTCCACGCCCTCCTGATCCATATAATTAACAATGTCTTCCTGCAGCTTCGCCAAGCGGTCTTTCGTGATTGCCATTGCCGATTTCAACTCGATGTATTCTTGGATTTCCCCGTTAACTTCCTCGGTGTTGATTTTTCGACGATCCTTGAATTTATGTTTCCACATCGGGCACAGATTCTGATAGCCGCACCAGTCGCAAAGCGGAGAAATCTGCGGTTCAAATCTTCCTTCTTCAATCAGCCTTATCGCATCTAAAAACAATTGCTCGCTTTTTTTGAGTTGGTCGATCGTCCTTGTGGCTGAAAGTTTCACGCCATGCTTGAGATAATAAAGGCTAACTTTCAGTTTATCGACATTGTCAATTTCCTTGGGATAACGGGCCAAAAAAGCCTTCGAATACACCGAGAGCTGCAGATCATTGTCCACCTTTTCCTGGGATGGCATCTTCTTGGTCGTCTTATAATCGATAATTTCGTACCCGTCTTCGATCTTGTCAATGCGATCTATGATTCCGGAAATGATATGTTTGTCGTCAGCATCGCCAATCTCGATCTGAAAACGAGTTTCCAAATCAACAATATTAAAATTGGCCGGATTATTTTTTTTGTAATAATCCTGGATTATTTTAATCCCCTGAGAAAAGGCCGCCCGTTCTTCATCGGGATTGTCAAAGACCGCCGGATTCCAAGTGTTGGAAAAATGTTCCATTGCTTGATCCAGAGCGGGGGAAAGAATGCCGGGAGTGTGAATAAATTTCATCGTTTCATGAACAGTCGTTCCAAAAACCGCCTCCTTAGATTTGGGCGTTTTTATTTTATCGATTTCCTGAAATTTATACTTGAGCGGACAGGATTGATAGGTGTCAAAAGCACTGTAGGATATACGCATAATGGCAATGATAGTATGTCCATATTAAAGAAAATCCAAAGAAAAAGCAACTGAGCGACTAGGAAGAAAAAACGGAAATGATTTTATTGATTATTTTTTCAAAAAATTTGTCGACTCCAGAAAAAACTCCGCCGCGATGATTTGCCGGATTGATATCCGTATTTTTTAAATCTTTTAAATTCTGGCTCGGCGATTCAGCAGCATAGACAAGATCGACAGCGGCCAAATTAACAACTTCGCTCTTTTTAGCCTGGTCATAACCGTAGGCTTCTGCCATCGTATTTTGCGCTGCAAAAGCAATGCTCAATAAAATTACTGCTAAAAATAAGTATTTGTAGGAGATTTTCATATATTCCAATTTAAACTCATCAACATATTACCGGCCAAAAAAGCTTTTATTTCAGCACGTTCAGCTATTGACTAACTGCCGGTTTGCGCTATAATTTAAATACATACTAATTTAGTAGGAGATAGACCGCAATATGAAATTCTCAACCAAAGCCGAATACGGACTGAAAGCTATGACCAACCTTGCCCAAAGTTTTCCGGAACAAAAAAACCTCAAAACAATTTCCCAAGAAGAAAAAATTTCCGCCAAATATTTGGAACGGCTGATTGGCAGCCTGAGAAAAAATAATCTAGTGGAAAGCTCCAAGGGAAAATCGGGCGGATATGTTTTATCGCGCGATCCCGGAAAAATTAAAGTGGGGGAAATCATTGAAGTTCTTGAGGGTCCGATCGCGCCGATGAAATGCGTAAGAAAGTTTTGCTCCCTCGAACACCAATGCGCCTCCAGCAAGGTTTGGACCAGACTGGCCGAACAAATAAAGCGCACTTTGGACAGTATTAATTTAAGCGAATTAATTTAATTTTTATAAATTTATGCCTAAAAAAATTTATCTTGATTATGCCGCAACGACTCCGGTTGCCAAAGAAGTTCTAAATGAAATGCTTCCATATTTCAGTGAACGATACGGAAACGCGATGTCAGTCCATTCTTTCGGACAGGAAGCACTGCAGGCAATTGATAATGCCAGAGAACGGACGGCTGATTTTTTCGGCGCGTCTCCTTCAGAGATAATTTTTACCAGCGGAGCGACTGAATCAAACAACCTCGCCATCAAGGGCGTTATTAAATCCCATTACTCCAATCTAAAAAACAAAAACACGAAGCCGCATATCATCACGACGGTTTTCGAACATCATTGCGTGCTTAATGCCTGCGAAACTGTCGAGAAAGATGGCTTAGCTGAAATAACTTTTATTCAACCGAAAAAAGATGGCGTCATCGATGTTCGAGATATCAAGAAAGCCATTCGAGATAATACAATTTTAATTTCCGTAATGTACGTAAACAATGAGATTGGCACCGTCCAGCCAATTGAAAAAATCGGAGCCCTGTTAAAAAAAGAAAATAAATCGCGAGTCGAGAAAGGCTTGCCCCTGATAATTTTCCATACTGACGCGACCCAGGCCGTCAATTATTTCAATTGCGATGTAAATAATTTAGGAGTCGATCTTTTATCAATGTCGGCTCACAAGATTTACGGACCAAAGGGCATCGGCGCTTTGTATATACGAAAAGGAACTGCAATCAAACACATCCAGGACGGCGGCGATCAAGAATATAAGATGCGCGCCGGAACACACAATGTTCCCGGAATCGTTGGATTGGGCAAGGCCGTTTCGATGATCAAAACAGAAAAGACTCAGAAAAAAAATGCTGAAATGATGGAGTTGCGCAACTATCTGATCCAAAGAATGTTGAAAGAAATTCCGAAATCAAGACTTAATGGATCAACCATAAAAAGATCGCCCAACAATGCCAACTTTAGTTTCAAAGATGTTGAGGGTGAAGGATTATTACTGTCGCTGGATATGGAAGGCATTGCGTGTTCAACCGGTTCCGCCTGTTCGTCCGGCGCACTTTCCCCGTCTCATGTTTTGTTATCGATTGGTTTGCAGCCGGAAGACGCCCACGGATCTTTGCGTATAACTCTTGGAAAAAATACCACCAAAAAAGACATTGATGCTGCAGTTGAAAAAATAAAAACCATCGTGGAAAGATTGCGAAAAATTTCCGGGAAAGTTTTGGAAGAATTTTATTATCAAACGAAGCAAAATCCCGCCTAGCAGGACGAGCGAGCGATAAAAACGAACTTAATTCATAACAAAAAATAATTTAAAATTTATGGCATTAAAATATTCAAAAAAAGTTTTGGAACATTTCACTAAACCGCACAATCAGGGGACGATAAAAAATCCTTCAGGCGTCGGCATGGTTGGAAATCCGGTCTGCGGCGATCTGATGAAAATTTATATCAAGGTAAAAGAAGATAAGAAAAAAAGAGAAATAATCGATGATATAAAATTCGAAACTCTCGGCTGCGCCTCGGCCATCGCCACATCATCGATGATAACCGATCTGGCCAAGGGCAAAACACTCGAAGAAGCGATGAAAATTACCAGAGACGATGTGGCTGATGCGTTGGAAGGTTTGCCGCCGATAAAAATGCATTGCTCAAACCTGGCCGACGAGGCGCTGCACGAAGCTATAAAGAATTATCGCTCGCAATCAAAATAAGATGCCATACCGCAACACGCCAAAATTAATTTTTCCATTTAACGATATCCGCATATCTTCCAGTTTTGGCGATCATAATTTTTATGACGGGGAAGATTGGGGAATACATTTGGGCGTCGATATCGATCTTAGGGCAGACACCCAGGTTTTTTCGATCGGCAAAGGAACAGTCGTTTATTCAAAACTTCATCCTGGAGAAACTTCAAAATCTGGAATGCTGCGCAATTGGGGAGGCATTGTAATAATCGCACATCGCGATCCGATTCGAAAAAAAAATTTTTATTCCCTGTATGGACACCTGGGAAAAAGATTTGTTAAAAGGGGAGACCGAGTAGAAATGGGAGAGTTTCTGGGAGAAATAGGAAAAACAATGACCGAGTCCAACGGACTTTGGGAAAACGAACATTTGCATTTCTCAATTTATGACGGTCCGTATCATTCAAAAGTTTTGCCGGGCTATTACAATGCCGAAAAAGAAAATACCAAACTGGAATATTGGAAAGATCCTTTTATTTTTATTAAAAATTATAATTCTCGAATTTCCCAGGGAAGAGGGGCATTGAAATAATGAGCGTGTCGCACAAGGATACTTTTGCGACCCTGCTATTTTTTCTTAGCTAAAAACATTTAAACTGCTCGTGCATCCGACTCCTTGTTTAATATTAAATCTAAGATAAAAAATAAAAGATGCTTTAAGCATCTTTTATTTTTTATCTTAGTGTGCAAATAATTTTATTTATAAATTATCATCTGATCAACCGAAGTGTCGCCACTCGGACTCAATTGTCCAACTAAAGCTCTTGAGGTGCTCAAATAAAGATTTGGACCAAAATACGGATCATGGACAATATAACCAGTTTTATCTTGTCCGGTGATCACGACATAATGCCCTCCGCTACTGTTCGTCTTTCTGATGTAAACAATGACAAGTTCATTGTGACTGAGCGCGTCATCAACTTTGTTCCAATCTACTCCGGAATGACCGCTATTCAATACCAGGCTAATTCCCGAACTCCAAGAGTCGGGCCACTCAATCAGTGCGCCAGAAAAGATCGGTTCATTTGCCATTTTTCCGGGATTAATGCTTGCGCCATATTTTCTAAATACCATGGAAACGGCCGTTACCGCACAGCCGTAATCTTTCATAAGATATTTGGAACCGCCGATCGGATCATTTCCCCAACGAGAATCCCATTGTGAAAAATACCAATTCGTAGAAGCCAGATGATCTTTTGGTTTTAGATATTTGTTGACGTTCGCCAGCACGGCGGTTATGTTGCTAGCCCCCCCAACATTAAACAATTCTGCTTTTTGCGCTTCCACATTGGAAAGAAGTTCCTGATACCTCGTCTGGTCGGTCTGAACTTGAGTCAGCAAAGTCTGGTTTTGAATTTCATTATCTTGCAAATTTATTCCTTTGCTCTCCAATTCCCGCTTGATGCTTTCGCTCTCATCCTGCTTCTGGTTCAATTGCTGCTGATTGTTTTCGAGATCCGCTTTGGCAGATTTCACAGAAGCCAAAACTTCATTAATCCTTAAACCCAACTGCTGAGAATAATCCGCTTGTCCAAGCACATCTGAAAAATTCTTGTCCGCCAAGACAACCTCCATAATTCCCTGGTTGTATTCGTAATAAGTCTGCATTAATCCGCTAAGAATATACTTATAGCTGCTTATGCTTTGTTCTTTGGCTTGGATTTGATCTTCCAAATCGGAAATTTGCTGATTCAAATCATCCAATTGATTTTTTATTTGCTGCAAATCGGTATCATTTTGATTTTGTTGACTATTGATATTTTGAATCTGGTTTTTAATGCTAGTCTGCTGCTCGGATTTTAAATTAATAACTGCCTGGTAAGTCTCCGCTTGTTTTTCCAAGGCAATGCATTTTTCCTTATCAACTCCTTGCAACTGATCACAATCGCTAAAAGATGATGCTTCTATTTTTGCAAAATCGAAAAGCAGCAACGCAAAAATCGCCGCCGCCAAAACAAGCTTGATAAAATTGCTTTTTGTTTTAATCTTTGTTTTGCGCATAATTCAACTGAAACTCGCCTAATTATAGCACAAAAACAAGCTTATTTTAAATTTGAAATTAAAGTTTCTTCAAAGCTTCGTTTATTCTGCCCAAAGATTTATTTTTTCCAAGCACCCAAGCCACTTCGAACGGCGAAGGTGATTTTTGCGCGCCGGTAAGCGCCACGCGTAACGGCCATAATAATTCACCGCGCCGGTCCGCCGCCGCTTCCAGGAGTTTTTGTTCCAATTTTTCTTTGCTCCAATCCGCTTCATCGGTTTCTTCCAAAATTTTTCTGGATTTTTCCAGCGACAATCTCAAATCTTCATCGCTTATTTCTTTCCAACGCAAAAGTTCACGATCATAATTAATATCCTGAAAAAAGAATTTATTGCTCTCCCCTACTTCAGATAAATTATTCAGACGATCCTGTTCGATTGACAAGACTTTTTTCAAATATTCTTCCGATTTTTTTTCTTCTGAGGAATTATTGAAAAAATCTTTTTGTTTCCAAAATTCCAAAGATTTTTTGTAAAGCTCTTCAATGGATAATTTTTTGATATATTGCGAATTTATCCAATCCAGTTTCTTGAGATCAAAAACCGCTCCGGCTTTGTGAACTTTTTTCAGATCGAATTTTTCAATCAGTTCATCCATCGAAAAAATTTCCTGCGTACTCCCCTCGCCCGGGTTCCAACCTAAAAGCGCCACGAAATTAATGATAGCTTCTTTGAGATAGCCTTTCTTTATATAATCTTCAACCGCCACATCGCCCTGCCGCTTGGACAGTTTTGACTTATCGGTATTTAAAAGCAGCGGCAAATGGGCAAATTCCGGCACGTCCCAACCAAAATCTTGATAAAGCTGAATAAATTTCGGCGTGCTGGAAACATATTCTTCGCCGCGAATAACTTGACTGATTTCCATCAAATGATCGTCGATGACATTGGCGAAATTATAAGTCGGATAACCATCTGACTTCAAAAGGACTTGGTCGTCCAAAACTTCGTTTTCTATTTTTATTTTTCCTCTGACAAGATCGTCATATTCCGTAAAACCCTCCGTATTTATTTTTTGCCGGATCGTATACGGCAAACCACTTTTAATCTTTTCAGCAACCTCTTCTTTGGATAATCTCAAACAAGACCGGTCATATTTCGACGCTTCTTTTCTGGCGATTTGTTCTGTCCGCATCTCGTCTAGTCTTCTCGGCGTACAAAAACAATGATAGGCGTGGCCCCTCTCAATCAATTCTTCGATATATTTTTTATAAATATCCAATCTTTCCGACTGGACATACGAACCGAATTCACCTCTTTGAACAACTTCATTATTTTCCAAATACACACCTTCTTCGTAATCAAATCCGGCCCAGTTTAAAATTTCAACTAATTTTTCCAACGCGTCTTTGACATATCTTTTCTGGTCGGTATCTTCAATGCGCAAAATAAAGGTACCCTTATTTTTTCGGGCAAACAAATAGGCGTACAAGGCCGTTCTAAAATTTCCGACATGCATATGGCCGGTCGGAGACGGCGCAAATCTGACGCGAATTTTTTTCATATATTTTAAATGTTTTTATTTACAAAAATTATTTTTATCGGAAAAATTATCACCGCGCGAAAAATTCTTTTGATCCGATAACGCGGCTCCAAAATCAAACGCCACAGCCATTCCAGTCCGAACCGGCGCATAAATTTCGGCGCTCGTTTTATTTTGCCGGTCAAAAAATCAAAGCTTCCCCCCACTCCCACCGCCAATCTGATTTTAGCATTTTCCAGATTATTTAAAAATTTTTCCTGGTATGGCGCGCCGAAATTGCAAAAAATAATTTCTTCATTTACATTCGGCAACTCATAATTTGGTTCGTTTTTATCTAAATCGGCGCCGTTGATTTTCAGTTTCGGATATTTTTTCAAAATGGCATCCCGCGTTTCTTCCCACGCGCTCAATCCATTCTTATTGGCCGCTAAAAATATTCCGAGGTTTTTTTCTTTCGCGATTTTCATAATTTCATCCATCAGATCCGCACCGGCAATTCTGGTTTTCAATATTTTTCCAAAGCGCAAAAAAGCAAACCAAATTCCGATG
>JAJYKZ010000029.1 GCA_021788105.1 bacterium | reverse complement strand
AATCCTATCCGTGTCCGGGCCAATGCCTGTATTGTCCGACGGAAAAAGAAATGCCGAAAAGTTATCTTTCCAACGAGCCGGCTGTCATGCGCGCCATCGCTTCCCGGTTCGATCCGTATCTCCAGGTGCAAAACCGTTTGCGTTCGCTGGAACTGAATGGCCACGAGACCGATAAGATCGAATTGATCGTAATGGGCGGAACTTTTTCCTATTTGCCGAAAGCTTACCAAAAAAAATTCATCGCGGAATGTTTTCGGGCGTGTAATGAATATAGCGTTCATAAAGTTCTTAAAGTTAAAAAGTTCGTAAAGTCCGGAGATCTTGGCGAAAAACTTTTGAAAGAACAGAAGAAAAACGAAAGAGCCAAGCACCGGATCGTCGGTTTGACCTTAGAAACTCGGCCGGATTACATTGATGAAAAAGAAATTTTGAATTTTAGAAAATTAGGCTGCACCCGCGTGGAACTGGGCGTGCAAAGTATTTTTGATGACATTTTGGAAAAAAATAAACGCGGCCACTTGGTCCAAAGAACCATCGAAGCCACCAAACTCTTGAAAGACGCCGGTTTCAAGATTAATTACCACATTATGCCGGGCCTTCCCGGTTCAGATTTAAAACGGGACCGCGAAATGTTTGAAAAATTATTTTCCGATCCAAACTTCCAGCCCGACATGCTAAAAATCTACCCGACGGTCGTCGTCAGAAACAGCGCGCTTTACCATCAATGGAAAAATAAAAAATACGCGCCGCTCACCGACGCGCAATTTGAAGAATTTATTTTGAAAGTGAAAAACGAAATCATTCCGCCCTACGTCCGAATCGCCCGGCTAGTCCGCGACGTTCCGACAACTTCCATCATCGCCGGACCGACCGTTTCCAATTTGCGACAAGTTATCGCCCACCGCTCGCGCTGCCGATGCATCCGCTGTCGGGAAGTGCGCGCAAATTATAAAATCGAAGAGGAAATAATTTTCGATCGGATCGATTACAATGCCTCCGGCGGCCGGGAAATATTTTTGCAATATGTCTCCGTACAAAATGACAACTGCCACGCCTTCCCTCCCCTTAACAAGGGGAGGGTTAGGGAGAGGTCCTTTCCCAAGCAGAAATTATTCGCGTTATTGCGCTTGCGCATTCCGAATAATAAAAATAAAGACCACTTTATTCCAGCGCTGAGAAACGCCGCTCTCGTTCGCGAAGTTCATACCTATGGGAAACTTACCGCAATCGATAAAATCGACAAGACCTCTCCTCAGCACATCGGACTAGGAAAAAAATTGATTCAAGAAGCGGAAAAGATCACCCAAAAAGAATTCGGATTTAAAAAAATTGTAATAATTTCAGGAATCGGAGTGCGAAATTATTATCGCAAGCTTGGTTATAAATTAAAAGACACTTATCTGGTAAAGAATTTATGACTTGCCAGCCAACTGTCCGCAAGCGCCTGCAATTTCGTCGCCGGCGCTTTTTCTGATGGTCGCGCCGACATGATTTTTGAGAAGATAATTTTTAAACTCCTGCGCTCTGTTCCGACTGGAAGCCCGAAACTCCGAACCGGTGGAATTGTAACGGATCAGATTGACGTGCAGAAGATGCGCGTTTCCGACTGATCGGACAAACTTAATCAAATTATCGGCGTCTTGCCGACTGTCATTAATCCGGTCCAATAAAATGTATTCCAGAAAAATTTTCCGTTTGATCTTTTGGAAATAAGCCTGGAGCGATTTTTTAAGCGACTCCAAATTATTTTTTCGGTTGACCGGCATGATCTCGCTCCGTTTTTGATCATCGGCAAAATGGAGCGAAAGTGCCAGATTAACTTGCGGGAATTCTTCCGCCAATTTGGCGATTCCCTCCGGAATGCCGGAAGTGGAAACTGAAATACTGCGCGAACCAAAACCGAACAAATTTTTGTCGGTCAAAATTTGCAAACTTTCTCGCACCTGATCCCAATTCACAAATGGCTCGCCCATCCCCATATAAACGATATTGGAAAAATTTCCAGAAATTTTATTCGATTTCAAATATTGTCGCCAAAACAAAACTTGATCGGTTATTTCCTCGCTCGTTAAATTTCTTTTCAGTCCCAATTTTCCCGTCGCGCAAAATTTGCATCCCATCGGACAGCCGACCTGGGAAGAAATGCAAGCCGACCAAGTGCCGGGTTTCGGGGCAATCAGAACAGTTTCCGTAAAATTGCCATCGTTTAATTTTAGCAAGGCTTTGATCGATTCTCCGTCTTTTGATTGCAAAATTTGCACTGATTCGAAAGATAAAATTTTCATTTCAAAATCCAATTTTTCCCGCAGATCTTTGGAGAGTGAAGTAATTTCAGAAAACGCAGAAGCGCCGTCCTGGTAAACGGCTTTTTGAATCTGCTTCAGCCGAAACACCGGCTGACCGAGTTCTTTCAATTTTTCTTCAAGTTTACGGATATCCATATCCGGCTATAATATACAATAATTTTTAAAAAATCAAATATTTTTTATCTTTTTCTTTATTTTCCATCCATCACAATGCTTCAGAATTCCTAAATACGATTGCAAACTTTGATTAAATGATTCTTCTGAAATTGAGTTGTTTTCGAGTTCTTGTTTTCTTTTCTGCATTTTCTTAAAAATTCTTCGTTTTGTTTTTGTCCGCAGGACTCTGTAATGCGGAAAAATGACGTAACCCAAAAAATCGATACCTCGCCTATGTTTTCTGATTATTATTTTATCAGGATGTAAATTCAATTTTAATTTATTCTGAAGAAAATTATTGATTTCCAGAATCAATCCGCGCAAGTAATTTTCTGAATCCGATAAAATTATAAAATCATCGCAATACCTCAAATAATATTTTATTCTCAATCCATGCTTTATGAATTGATCCAATTCATTCAGATAAATATTGGCAAATAACTGACTGGTAACATTGCCAAGTGGAATGCCTTTTGGGAAACTTCTAATAATTTTTTCAATGATTGAGATCGCATTTTCATCTTGAATTTTCCTTTTTATCAAAGCCAGTAATATTTCCTGATCCACCGAATCGAAAAATTTTTTAATATCGCATTTCAAAGCAAAAATATTTCTGGAATTATTTTTACTTGCTTTTCCGCAAAATTTTTCCAATTGATCAACCGCTCGATGCGTTCCTTTATCCACGCGACAGAAATATGAATCAAATATAAGATTTTTATCAAAGATCAGATACAGAATTCTGAAAATTGCGTGATGCAAAACCCGGTCTCTCACAACCGCTTTATGAATTCTACGCAATTTTGGATCGCATACATTGAATGCGGTATAATGTGAATGCTGATAAGTTCTGTTTTTCAATTCCTGATGAAGCTGGAATACATTATTTTCAAGATTGAATTCGAATTGCTGGATGTCGGTTTTATTTCTTTTTCCTTTTTTGAATTCTTGCCAAGCTAAAAACAAATTTTCTAAACTGATAATTTTTTCAAAAATATCGCTATGACAAATTACTCTACTTTTAAATCCCCCCCCCCAAGGGTCTGGTGAGATTATCCATAAAAATACCCAACCTAAATTATTTGCTGATTTAGAAAAACTATATGGCGATTGTTATGATCGGGTGCGCGCCTTTCCGAAATTAGACAAGAATCTTTTCGGCCAAGATATCCTGTTGTTTCTGAACGAAACCCACAAATATGCCCTGGCTTCCATTCATAATTCTTCTTATCTGCCGCTGGCCAGCGCCAATTTTGACCTTTTTAAAAGATCGCTGCGCTTGGCGGTAGAGAAAAAACTAATCTCAACCGGCTGGTATGGAGCGCACTTGGAAATTATCGTCTCCATCGGGAAAGACATCGGCAGCTGGCTCAAGAAAACAAAAAGCCCGAAGTGCTAGGGCGAGACGCAAGCGGTTGTTGCTGTTGGAGTTGTCGGCATTGTTGGAATTGAGGTTGAACTCACTGCCGTTGGAGTTGGCGTTGGCCACAGAAAATAGCGTGGTTTCGTCAGTAATTTCAAAAAGAGGATAGCTCCGCTTTTCATAGCCAATTGAATATGGCCTCCGTTTGGACGCTAATGTAAATTTCATTTTTCTCCGTCCCTGGAACCGCGCTGAACTTCGGGTTTTGTTATGAGGAAGGCATCGCGTACGAATACCTTGCTGGACTCAAATATATTTTAGCACATTTGCTTTGAAAAATTTTGCGGATAAAAAAAGTCCGCAAAGTTTGGTTCACTTTGCGGACATGAATCCGTAATCATTTTCCGCTTCGCGGAAAAATCCTTTCCGCCTGCGGCGGAATCTGAAACCCGAAGTTATAGGGCGAGACGCAAGCGGAAGTAGCCGGCGGAGAAGTCGGCATGGGAGGAATCGAGGCTGAACTCACTGCCGCTGGAGAGGGCGAGGGCCACAGAACACGGTGTGTTTATGTCCTTGTCATCGTGCTTGACCAAATCCCGTCTCCATTCCCAGGTATTGGAAGCTATTAGGGTCTTGTTCTTCGCATACATCTGGCTGGCCAGGATACTACCTTCCGCGTGGGAGATAACTCTGACCTTGTTGGCAATCGCGGAAACATACGAAGGGTCGTCCGGTTTTACGATCGCGCCGTCCTTGCTGACAATCGTCTGGTCGTGGGGAATATCCACCGCACTGCTGGTGAAGATTATCTCCACCATGCCTGCCTGAACCTTGGGAGCGGAGCCTTTCTGAGAGACGAGGCGCATCTCTTCGGCTACCCAGTCTTTTTTGAAAGCTTCCGCATCCAATTCTTCCGGTTCGGCCGGATTGCATCTGTGCAACAGCTCCGCCAAAGTCAGCTTAGTCCAACGATCTGTTCCGGTTTCCGCCCAGATTTTGAAACCGTCTTCTTTGAGCGGAGACATAAGCCTTTCAAAGAAGAATTCAGCTTCGGTCATCTGTGCTTCGGTTTCCGTCAAGGTATTGGGCGTAGCTTTGGCCAGGACGCAGTTTATACATCCGGCTTCCAGACCGGCTTTGATGGCCGGCAACCTGCTCGGATCAACGAAAATTTTCTTGCGGTCGATCTTGAACTTTTTGCCGTAGAACTTCTGGTAAAAGGTTTCCTGTTGGGTTATCTGTTTTTCCAGACCACCACCGACAAGATGTTTTTCCAGCTTGTTGTCCTGAAGCCATTTGAGAAAGGCGGCATAACCCAGAGCACTCGGAACATATGTCCGGTGGAACTTCAGGAGATCCGCCAAAAACATCGGATCGTCAATTGTACGCTGAAACAGATCAAAACCTCCCGCATTAATGATCCTGCGCTCCGCCTCATGCACTGTTCCGGCTCTTTTGGAAAACTCAATTTCCTCCAAAGTAGGGCGTCGGTTCGCAATGGTTTTTTCCATCGCACACCTCCTGATAAAAAGATCTGTAGAGCTCCCAGGAGCTCTAGTTGCAAGGATTTCCAGCAACGCTAGATTATAGCACAAGCTTAACAAAAAAGCAATACACCGTATAGTTTACATTAATTAAGCCTTATTTTTATCAAGTTGTTTGCTAAAATTATTCCACTGTCACGGATTTGGCAAGATTGCGCGGTTTGTCCACATCATAACCTTTTCCCACTCCGACGTAATACGCCAAAAGTTGCAATGGAACGACCGCCAGAAGCGGCGTGAGCATTTCTAAAGTTTTAGGGATATAAATCACATCATCGGCCAGCTTGGCAATTTCCTTATCGCCCTTGGTCGCAATCGCGATAATTTTTCCGCCCCGCGCTTTGATCTCCTGCATACCAGAAATAGTTTTTTCATACACACTGTCTTTAGGCGCAATGAAAACCGAAGGAAAATTTTTGTCGATGAGCGCGATCGGTCCGTGCTTCATCTCGCCGGTCGCGTAACCTTCGGCGTGAACATAAGAAATTTCCTTGATCTTCAACGCTCCTTCGAAAGCAATCGGAAAATTATATTTCCTTCCCAGATACAGAAAATCTTCGTATCCTTTATATTTTGCGGCAATTTTTTTGATCTGATTTTTTTCTTCCAAAATCGACTGGATAAGTTTCGGAATTTTTTTCAGCTCTTTAATGATCCGTTGGCCGGTCACGAGAGACATATCTCGTTGCCGACCAAGCATCAGGGTCAGCAAAACTAAAATACTCAACTGCGAAGTAAACGCTTTGGTGGAAGCCACGCCGATCTCCGGGCCGGCATGATTGTAAACGCCGGCGTCGGTCTCCCGCGCGATGGTTGATCCGA
>JAJYKZ010000028.1 GCA_021788105.1 bacterium | reverse complement strand
CGCTCGCTATCGAACAGTTCTTTCTCATCCTTGGAAAGTTTTTCGTATTTTTCTTTGAGCCGCTTCAATTGTTTGTCAATCTCAGATTTTGACCGGAAATCATTCTTAATTCCCATCTCGATCGCCAGTTTATAAATTTGTTGGATGTTCATAAATTTATGCGTTTAAATTTTTTGTTAAATATTCTTCTAATTTCTCAATTTTTATTCTCTCTTGTTGCATCGTGTCCCGGTCGCGAACGGTCACCGTGCCGTCTTCCAAACTGTCGAAATCCACGGTAATACAATAGGGTGTTCCGATTTCATCCTGCCGGCGATAGCGTTTTCCGATGTTGCCGTTATCGTCGAATTCGCACATATACTTATATTTTAGCACATCATAAATCTCTTTGGCCTTTTTCACAAGCTCCGGCTTGTTCCGCAGAAGCGGAAAAATCGCCGCTTTTATCGGAGCTAAACGCTTATCAAATTTCAATACCGTCCTTGTTTCACCACCAACTTCTTCTTCCGTGTAGGCTTCAGCAAGAAGCATTAAAACAATTCTACCCACTCCGACCGAAGACTCAATTATATGTGGAATATATTTTTCCTGAGTTTTGGGATCAACATAAGAAAGATCCTTTCCGGAATATTTTGAATGCTGGCCGAGATCATAATTTCCACGGGCATGAATTCCTTCTAATTCCTTCCAACCAAAAGGAAAATTATATTCTATATCATAAGCTTCTTTGGCGTAAAAAACTAAATTTTCATGCTTATGCCATCTTAAATTCTCCTCTCTAATTCCTAAACTTTTATAAAAACTCCAGCGATATTCTCTTAATTTTTCATATTCTTCCATTTCTTTTTCCGGACGAGTAAAATATTGCATCTCCATCTGCTCGAATTCGCGCGTGCGAAAAATAAACTGACGGGCGGTTATTTCATTCCTGAAAGCTTTTCCGATTTGGGCAATCCCAAAAGGAATCTGTACGCGCATCGAATCCAAGACATTTTTGTAATTCACATAGATTCCTTGACAAGTTTCACCTCGCAAATACACGGGATCTTTCGACCAGTCTTGGGTAAAATTTCCCAGATTAGACTTGACTAAAAGATTAAATTTTTTGGCCTTGGTAAAATCTTTGGCGCCGCATTTTGAACATTCTATCTTATCCTTGTTTTCTTCCAGTAAAGTATTAATCTTTTCTTCGCTCATTTTTTCATCTGCCGCTATGTCTATATCTTCCAAAAGATGATCCGCCCTCAACCGAGCATGGCATTTCCGGCATTCGATCAACGGATCGGAAAAACCGGCCACGTGGCCACTGGCTTCCCATATTTTTGGACTCATAAAAATTGCCGAATCCAATCCAACGACATTTTCCCGCAACTGGACCATATTGCGCCACCATTCTCGCTTAACGGCATTTTCCAATTCAACTCCATAGGGCCCAAAATCATAAACAGCGGCAAAACCTCCATAAATTTCCGAAGACGGAAAAACAAAGCCTCTCCGCTTGCAAAGAGAAACGATTTTTTCCAGCGCATTGTTATTTTTTTCTGCCATATTTTATTATATTAAAATATTATTACTTTTTGATTAAATTAAAAAGCCCGTCCCAAACACATAAAAATTATATGTTCAGGACGAGCTTCGTTGCCCGCTTGCCCCGTAAGCATCCTTACAGAACTCGACCTGAACTAAAATAAATTTGCTAATCTAAAATTTTTAACAAATTTTGTTCAGGACCCCGATGCTTTACGGGGCGGTTCCACCTGATTTTTCGCCTCTTCGGCGAACGCCTTCATTTTTTTCAGCTCCAGGGAGCCAATCCCCCGTCAACGCTGACCATTTACACTTTACCAAAACTGATGAAATAAATCAAATTTTAAATGTGCGCTTGGCAGGAATCGGACCTACGGCCTTCTGGACCGGAACCAGACGCTCTATCCACTGAGCTACAAGCGCATAATTTTTTAAATTTTTTTCCGCAGCAAGGCTTTTTCCGGCAAAATTTTGTTCAATTGGAAAAAATATCTTTTCTCGTGGCCGCCGTGGGCTTCGAAAACTTCTTCCATCTTATAATTATAGATCTTTTTAATCTTTACCGGAAATATCCCCTCGGGCGTCAGCGCCTCCAGTTTGTCATTCGCAAAAATCTCGTTGTGCGCCCGGACGATGTTCATTTTATTTTCCGCTCCTTCGATCTGGCCGACAAACTTGTAATCGTTTTCCGAATTATGATTGTCGAAATTATGCTCCGGTTCATTGCCAAACAAAAATCCTTCGGTGTATCCCCGGTTCACCAGATTGCCCAACTCTTTCTGATTTTTGGAAATAATATTGGCCAATTTTTTCTTGGAAATTTTTTTAGTGATCGCATCCAACACTTCCCGGTACGCCCGCATGACGCTCGCGACGTAATAGACGCTTTTGGCGCGCCCTTCAATTTTGAAAGAAGTGACGCCCGCTTCAATCAACTTGTCCAAATGCAAAAGTAAATTCAAATCATAACTATTGAAAAAATAAGTGCCATGCCTGTCTTCTTCCAGATCCACAACAAATCTTTTCTGCGCGTCCTCGACTCCCATCGTCAAAATTTCATCATCGTCATATTTGATTTTTGATATTTTATTTTTGATATCATATTGCCAGCGGCACGGCTGGGAACAATCGCCCAGATTGGCGCTCCGCCCGGTCATCCATTTGGAAAGAATGCAACGCCCGGAATAACTCATACACATCGCACCATGGACGAAATATTCCAGTTCCAATTTCGGAACGTGTTTTTTGATTTCCCGAATTTCCTCTAAAGTCGTTTCCCGTGCCAGCACGATCCTTTTTACGCCCTGCTCATACCAAAATTTGGCCGCCTGCCAGTTGGTCGTGTTGGCCTGCGTCGACAGATGGATTTCCGTCTTGGGCAGATATTTTTTGGCTAGGCGGATGATTCCCGGATCGCTGATGATCAGTCCGTCAACTTTGGTCGTGCTTAAAAATTTCAGATGTTTTTCCACTTCTTTCAGATGCTGGTTGTGGGCGTAAATGTTAATCGTGACGTAAACTTTCTTCTTATTCTTACGCGCGTAATCAATTCCCTCCTTCAAAGTTTCCGGCGTAAAGTTATTGATTCGCACGCGCAACGAAAAATCCGGCACGCCCGCATAAACCGCGTCCGCGCCGTAATGGATGGCATATTTCATTTTTTCCAAGTTTCCCGCGGGCGCGAGAAGCTCCAAAGAATGTTTTTTTAATTTAGCTTTCATTTAAGATAAAAAATACTCCACTCATGAAAGTAGGACCTTGGCAGGCCCGCGGGAGTAAGGAGTTTAATTTTCTTGTTCACACCTTTCATATTTACAACGGTTTACTATTTCTAATTATACATTATCTTGCGACCGCAGTGAAGTGTATAATAAATTCACCCACCCAGCTTGCTGTAAATTTTGTCAACCAACAAATAATCAATATTTTTACTCAATTTTTTATGATTAATTTCTTTTATCAAATCTCTCGGCAAAGGAAACTTTCCGACAAAAACGCTTTCTTGCAGTTTTTTATATTTCAATACATACAATTCGTTTCTCAACCAATTTCTAAATTGTTTTTTCTTTTCAGGAATATCAAAAACAACGACCCTGTATTTTTTATCCCATTTTTTTTCAAATAATTGATTCCTTTTTAAAATATATTTGGCAATATTATCCCCCACGGAAGTTAGGACGTATTTGCCATTTTCTTTTTTGATAAACCCATGTTTTTCCATCCTGCTCAGAGTTTGCCGAATCGTAATTTCTTTCGGAATTTTGTTTTGCAATGAAAATCTCAGATTGTTAGCAGGCAAATCAGCATACATAGAGGGATTTAAAAAAGATTCAATCGTCATTTCTCCAAAGTCCATCAAAAAACTAAATGCCAACGCGGCCGAGTCAAAAGTCTTATTTATAATATTTCTTTTAATTTTTTCGGTATATTTCAGATTATTCTTCATATTTTTATTATACATTATCTTGCGACCGCAGTGAAGTGTATAATACATAATCCAGCCGAAAATCGAAATCTAACTGCTCATTATACCAAAAATTTGCGTCGACCGCCTCCGGCGGAAAAGTGTCAAAGAGTCAGAGTATCAAAGTTTCAAAAAATTCAAAGTTACAAAGTTTCTAAGTTTTCAACTTGCGGAATCGAAAAACGAACTCGCGGCCAGCATTCCACCTGATATCAGGCCTGGCACTGCTGCCGCCGAGCTCGAGCCGGACGCCACCCGCGTTCAGGCGGAAGACGCTCGGAAAGTCATCACGGTCGGCAATTTGTTTCATGGCAATCAGCATCCATTCTTTTCCCGGATATTGCAGGCGCAAATGCGGACCTACTTCGGCCGGGCAAAGTTCCAGGCCTAATTTTTCCGCCTTGTCATATATTTCCTGCGTGGTCGCGCCATCAGGAAAACCTAAATCCTTGACAGTGAGCCTCACTAAATTAATCCTCTCGATATTTTTTGAAACAATAAAATCATTACTGTTAATTAAATAGTCTGCCCAGTCGGAATGATAGATATTGTCTCTATCCATTTCTTTTTTGAGCTGGTCTTTCGTTTTCCCACCGAACTCGATATTGAATTTTTGAATTTTACTTTCAGGAAACGAGGTGTAAATATGTTCTATGTCTGTTTGTAAAATATCAACGAAAAATTCTCCGATATACACTTTGGTATTTTTGTTGATTTCTTTCGAATTGTATGCAATTTCTTCCGGTTTAACTTTGATATTTTCGACAACGCGCAAAATTTTTGTCGCATCTTCTTTGGAAGTTTCTTTGCCTATTTCCATCCTGCCGACTTTAAGGACAAAGATATTTTTATCCGGATCAAAGTCTTTGAAATTAATCTCGCCTTTTTCGGTCAGAAGGTGATAATCCTTAACCTTAATATTTTCCAATTCGCTCGAATTGATTTCGGAGAAATTCCTGAATTCTCCGGTGTCTGTCCGAGTTGTCTTCAATTGCTTGAGGGCGTCAATAATATCTTTGAAATATGGATCATCCGGATTGAGATATTCGTCATTGGCTTTCTTCATCTGTTCGATTTCTTTGGTTTTGAGATTATATTCAATCGTGATAATCGGTTCTTCTTCGGTAGTTTTTCCAGTTCTGGGATCAACTTTCGGAGCGCGGCGGAAAGAAAGTATTTCAATTTCGCCTCTTTTGATTTTGTTGACGTAAGAATCGCTCGTTCCCACGCAATGGCTCATATATTCCGACTCTTTTTCCAAATGCGGCATATTAAGAAGTCGGGCCATGTAATAATTTCCCGACGGAGTCGTAAAAAGATTTTCATAAGGATTGAAAGTTTCCCTGCCGTCCATCTCCGCCCTCTTTTTGCGCATTTCCGCAATTTTTTGCAATGTTTTTTCTTCGTGCACCTCAAGCAGTCTGTGGAATGACCCTTTGTCAGTACCAATAAACTTTGGCGATTCAACAATCGCGTCGTATAGAGTATTGATGTCGATGCTTTCATTTGTTTGAAAATGGCGCGCCAGTTTCAATTTCAAGACAGCTTTCTGCCTTTCTCCGTATTCGAATTCAGGCAAAGCGGAAAGTCTGCTTCCCAACGATCCGTAAGCGTCGTTTATCATTTGTTCTTTTTTGGATTTGTTTTCGAGAGAAAACATTTTTAGAGTCTGTTCGTATTCTTTTTTTATCTTGTTGATGTATTTTTGTTCGAAAGCTCTTTTTCGTTCCTCCGTTATTTCTTCTGATTTTTTCAAGCTGGTCAATGTTTTTTCATAAAAATCGGCGCTGAATCCGTTCATGCTGTCGGTCCGCAATCTCTGGAAACCGAACCGTTCCAAAACACGGTTCATTCTTTCATTCCAGCCGTGAAAATTCAGCTTGGCGTATCCGTGCTGTTTGGCGTATTCAAAAAAAGCGGGAATTTCTTCGAATAAATTCCTTTCCGCCTGGCCGTCGGTCCCGAAATATTTTATGTATGCTTCATTGGGCACAAAGTCTTCGCAAGCGATGAAGCCGTGAATTCTGCCTTCCTGATCGGAGATGAGCCGGTTTAGGGGATGCCCGTTTTCCAGAGTTTCTACAACGTCTCCCATGGCCATCGAGCGGATTGTTTCGTCAACTTCTTCAATGCCCAGAGTAATATTCTGCACCGTCCTTTTTTGTTCCGGAGTTAAAGAAATTCTAGTCCTTTCCTTATTTTCTGGTTTGTATATTGTTTGTGGTTTTTCTAGGGACATAAAGATTACTGTTTATTTTTGAGAAAATCTGGGTTTTCGAAGTTTTTCATAAATGTGATTTACGAATCATTCCGTTTACATAGTATATTAAAAACCTGTATATTTTCAAGACTTCTTATACTTTTTCACAACTTTTTAGTTTCTCCATGAGATTCATATAGAACTTCAAGTTATGGATCGAAGCCAACCGCATTCCAAACGGATCCTTACTGACAAACAGGTGCCGCAAATAGGCCCGCGAATAATTTCGGCACAGTTCGCAGTCGCAATGCGGATCGACCG
>JAJYKZ010000012.1 GCA_021788105.1 bacterium | reverse complement strand
GTCATGGGCACAATGGTTTTCTCGTTTCAGCGTCATGCTTCCATACTAGATGAAAACCATGCGGTTTTCAAACTTTCCTTAGTGGGCCTGCGGCAAGACCGCAGGGAAATCCGCTACGCGTATTATAGCAAGCTTTTGAGGCAAGGTCAAGCGCTTGCGGCAGCTTTTTCCAATTTTACGATCCGCTCCTCGTGATTTTCAACAATTTCCCCATCTGCTTTGCTGTCCAATTTTCCCTTCACATCCGCTTCTATAGTTTTCAATCTAAACTTAACGTCCATCATATCTGATTTTAGGCCGTCGATATCCTCAATAACTAATTCTAATTTTTCCGAAACGCCATCAAGCTTCTCTCCAAAAACTTTATTTTGACTTTTTATCTCTTCCAAAATAACCGCTACTTGATCTTTAGGCATTAAATTTTGTTTATCATTTTCCATAAATTTATTTTATCATTTGCCAGATTGTTGTCAATTTTAATTACTTCTAAATCGCCCCGCAATCGCCGCAATCAGGCTGGTAAAATAAATAATGGCAAGAAAGAACGCCGAAAAAAGATAAATTCCGCCGATGAACAAATTATTGTTAATATCTGTCCCGTTATAAAGTCCGTGAAAAACCACGAACACGAACGCCGCGGGATTCAAAAAATGCAAAGTTCTCCAAAGCCAATTTTTCAGATGGTTTTTGAGATATGACGTGACAGTCATTATGGCCATCAAATAAAAAGCGGCGATGCCCAAGCTCATGTAATATGGATCGACGACTGCAGTATGCGAAAAAAACGGAATGGCGACGTCTCCGATTCCAAAATTTATCATCGGATCAAAAAGCAGGCTTGTTCCGTGAATCAAGCTCCAAAATACGCTGGCCGCGCCCAAAAAACAATGCAGATCAAAACTATAGGCGCGCGCCACGAAATTTTTCAAGAGCGGATTGCGGATTGAAAGTCCCAAAAAAATTGTCAGCCACAAAAAAATATAGGCTAAAATTCCCGACGACCGGGAAAGGTACCATGCCCAATTAGACTGAGCGTCCAAAGGAGAAATTATGTTGATCAAAATCTGAAAAACAATAAAAACTGCAATGAACAAAACGAAATATAGGATCGCTTTGGAAAAAAATTTCATAGGCTAGTCTTCTCGTAAAAATTTACGAACTTCTGGTTTTGTGATTTGAAACAGAAACAGAAGGAGTTACCGGCTGAGATTGGACTGGAACGGGCGCCGAAGCAGAATAATAACCGTTTGATACTGTTGAGGAATCCGGCGCGGATGAAGAAGCGCCGGGCTGGATATTGGCAGCGACAGAATTTCCCATGCCGCTCCCGTTTTCCAGTTGGCCCAACTTGCTGCTGTCTTCCTTGGATTTTATGCCCAGCGCAAAAATCACCAGAAACAAAAAACCGGAAAGACTGATGAGAAATTTTTCTAGTTTGTTTCTTTTGAACATACTGTGTTGTTTAGAAAGCTGAATATCACAAATTTTAAATTCATTGCCGGCATAACATACTACATATTACGTCCAGCGGCCGGTTTTGGTTTCAAAAAAATCAAAAACACCGCTTGTTTGAGCCGAAGCGGCGTTTTTGCATATGCTTTTTATTTTTTATGAAACGAGCGGCTTACCACATCGGGCAGCCGAAACCGTAGCCATAATCTCCGCCTCTGTTTTGGCTGCCGTTTCCAATCTGCGTTCCCGCCTGGTCGCGGTCCGGAAACTGATTGGGCTGAACATTACTATTGTTGCCGCTTCCGGCGCTGTAGTTATTGCCATAATTATCGCCGAACGCCCGTTGCATATAGTTGTACATATAGCCCGGTCCGTAACCATATCCCGAGCCATATTCTGAACCATTCGGACCCATCTGATCATAATTATTGCCATAACTTCTGCCGAACGATCCGGCCGCCAATGCCACGCCGGCGATGGAAACTATGCCCAGAACCGCCAACAGTGCTATTATTTTTTTACTCATAAAATTTTTGCCTCATCCGGATAATCGATATTTTTATTATCTTTATTGTCCGGGAGAATATTACTTATTATTTCTTATTAGCGCGCTTATATCTTTAACTACGCAAGTTGCCGGAATTTTATTTGGAAATGAAAACGCCGGCCCGAAACCGGCGATTTTTCATTATATTTTTTGGTCAGCCAAAGATTTTTCAAATGGCGTCAATCGCATTTTTTATTTTCTTTTCCACTTCAAAAAATATGCTTTCCATTTTTTCATTTTCCACTATTTTCAAGAGGGCGCCGGGCAGCATGGCCGAAATAATAACATCGCCGTCTTTTTCGTAGATAATAATTTTGCATGGAAGAAAAAGTCCGATTTCTTTTTCCGCTTCCAGCGCCTTGTATGAAAACTCGGGATTGCAGACTCCCAGAATGACGTAGTCCGGATAGTCAACGCCCAATTTTGTTTTTATGGTTTTTTTGACGTCGGTTTCATTCAGCACGCCGAAACCTTCTTTGGCCAGCGCTTGCTTGGTTTTTTCAACAGCCTCGCCAAACGGCAAAGCAACTTTTTTTTTGTATGAATATTTCATATGATTTGTTGTTAATTAATTTTTTGAAGAATTAATTTCCCATCATCCCGCGCATCATTCCCGGCCCCATTTCATAGCCGCCGGCGGCCGGACCGTAAGATCCGTTTTGTCCGCCGCCTCGCATCATCATTCCCATGCCGGTCCACGGACTGATTTCTCCGGCTCTGAACTGTCCGCTGCCTGTCTGTTCGCCGATTATTTTTATTTCCGCGCCGGCTTTGTTTTGCGCCCGGCCCTCCCAATTTGCGCCGGAACAATTGACCATCCAATAATTTCCGTTCTGGTCTTGCAGTTTGAAAGAATTATTTCCGTTCGAAATTATTCTTCCCGAAATCAATCCGCTCTCCGGTTGCGACCAGAATTGGCTTGGAGTTTTTGTCAGATCGCTGTAAAAAGAAATATTTTTTTCCAGATAGTTTTCCGTTTTTCCGGAAAATCCGGCAGCATAAGAACCGGCGCCCAAAATCAGAACGAGCGCCGCGAACCCCAAAGCCACATAGCGGGAATTATATCTGTATCCGTGTCTGGTTTTAAAGAACTCGAAGACTCCCAAGACTGAAAAGGCCAGCACCAAGATTATCCAAAAATACGGAAGACTGGCCAGCAAAACCCTGCCGCCCGAATAACCAAGAACTTCCAGAGCGTTGAATTGAACCGCCAATTCAATGATCAATCCCAACAACAGCGCGCCGACAAGAATAAACACAATCAGAAGCAGCCCTACCAAAAAATGCGCCAAAACAAACCGCCACCTCGGCTTGGCCGAAATTTCTTTTTTCCTGATTTTTTCAAAAACTTTTTGGCTTATGTTTGTGCTCATAGTTTAATATTTTCCTTCTTAATTTTTTCCCGCAATTTTTTCTTCGCCTCGGCCAGAAGCGTTCCCACCGTTCCAACCGGTTTTTTCAAAATATCACTGATGTCTTCATAGCTTTTATCTTCCAAATAGCGCAATACCAGCGCATCCTGATAGGCGGGCTTGAGCGAACCGATAAGCGCCCGGATTTTTTCCGCCGTAAGTTTGGCGCTTATTTCTTTTTCCAGATTTTCTTCCGATTCAAACATATTCTTGAATTTATCATCTTCGTCCCAAGAAAAAACTTGCGCTTCGTTTTTGTTTTTTCGCCAATGGCTCACCGCGTGATTGTGGGCGATGCGATAAATCCAGGAAGAAAACTTCAGCTTGATGTCGAAATCATTTATGTTTTCAAAAGCTTTGATGAAAATTTCCTGCACCAGATCTTCCGCCGTTTCCTTGTTTACATTGGAAATCCTTTTGATATAACGCAAAAGCCTGTCTTCGTAACGCGCCATCAGACAATAGTAAATCTCCGGATTGTCGGCCGTTAAACTCACCAATTCTTCGTCTGTCTTTGTATCGCAATCGCGAATAGTTTTTTCCATTAAATTTATCTCCCGCTGCTTAATTTAATACGCAGGAACCAAACTCTTTATTTGATTCCAGTCGAAATTCCACGGATCGGTTTTTCTTCCCGGCGCAATCTGGTCATGGCCCAATACGTATTTTATTTTGTATTTCTGTTCGAGATAGGAAAGAAGCTTGCTGAGCGACGCATATTGCACACCGGTATTTTTATCAGTCTTGGCATTCATCATTTCGATGCCGATCGAAAAAGCATTGACATCCGTGCGTCCATCGGGCGTTCGGCCCGCGCCCGCTTGATAGGCAATGTCTTCGTCAGGAACCAAACGGTAAATGTTGCCTTCGCGGTCAATCAGATAGTGGGGCGAAACGCCGTAACTTTTATATTCTTCGACCAGCCCGTCAACATCATAGGGATTTTTTCCCAGCGCGTCATAGGATGAATGTATAATTATCGTGTCGATTTTTCTTCCGGAAGTTTTTTGAAAACCCCAATTCACAAGTTTGTCGATGATATTCAAAGAGTCCGCGGATTGTTTTTCTGTTTTGATCTTAACCTTTTCTTCAGTTGGAGCGGTTATTTTTTTGCTGGAATTTATCAGAATATTTTTTTTCGCCGGATAAGAGAAAGGCTTGAGAGCCCAGATAATGCTCCCGCCCATTCCGACTGCCAAAACAATGGCGATCACAATAATTGTGATTTTTTTGTTTTTCATTTTTGTTTAAATAAATCCGTATTGATGTTTAAAAAACGGGAGTTCCCCGCTTTTTTAGAATTATATAAAATCCGGATTTGCCGGTCAATCTTTTTTTATTCCGGAATTTCCGCGAATTCTTCCGGCAGAATCAAATGTTTCCGGAAGACTACATTTTTTCAGCGTACACCACCAGTCTTTTCGTGTACGTATGCATCGCTTCATTCCAAGTTCCGTCGCATGTGATCAGATTAAGATTGGCGCTGTCGCTCGCTCCGAAAATCTGATCCATCGGAGCCTGGGTTAAGTTGTATGATTGAAGTTGATCAACTTTAAAAGCCGTTTTTTTTCCTTGCCCGTCAAGGACATCGATTTCATCGCCCGGCTTCAATTTTTTCAGATTCCAAAAAACGGCCGCGCTGTCCGAAGTGTCCAAATGGCCGTCAATCACGGCGTTGCCGGCTTCTCCCGGCCTCGGTCCCAGCTGATACCAGCCGACATTATCGGATTTTTTGGGAACTTCCAATTCTCCCGAAGAACTCAATCCAACTTCTTCAATGGCGGTGTTGATTTTTAAAGACGGAATTATCAAATGCTCCGGAATTCCCACCGAAGCTTCGGCGGCAATCGGAAAAGCCAAAAAATGATGCGAATTATTTTGGTTCGCGGCCAAACTTTTGTCAATGGCGATATTAAAAATCAGCAATGCCCCCAAAATCAGGGAAAAGAAAAAATTCAAGAAAAAGATTCTTCGATCTTCCAGCATTGAATTCAAGCGGTTCATAAATGAAATGCTATTATTTATTCTTTGAATAGCTGAAGTAGGCGATTACATTAGCCAGAACAACAAGGCCGACAGCGGCAAACCAAACATACCAAAGAGTGTTGTCATTCGCCGAACCGAAAAATCCGCCGCCCGTGCCAGGCATCTTTTTCGGAACTACTGTTTCATCATGATCATGGTGCTCATGGTGTTTTTCTGAATCATGATCATCATGATCAGTTTCCGTTTTAACTTTTACACTTACGCTTTCCGAACTGGAGCTTCCGGAACTTGCGGAACTTGCAGAGCTTGCGGAACTCACGGAGCTTGCGTCTGAACTTGAGTAAGACGCGCTTGAGCTGGAACTTGAGATCGAGGTGCTTGAACTTGCGCTTGAACTTGCGCTTGAAGAGGAAGCGCTTGCCGTTGACGAACTTTCCCCGAAAACTGGTCCGGCTGCGGCAAACAAAAAGACTGCCGCAAATAATGCTACAAAAGCTAGGGTTGTTTTTTTCATATATTCGCTAAAAATTGATTATTTCATTTCTCAAGAAATGACTCTACAGCCTAGCACGAATTATATTTTTGTCAACTTAGAACTTTTGTCTTTCGCCCATAGGAAAAATTTTCCGCCGTTGTCAGCCGGAAAAAATATCGTTGATCATGTCTTCATCTTTGCATTTATACTTATCATCCGGAGAATAGAAATGCTTGCTGGGACCGTAACAGCCGCCGTTGTCAGGATAAAGAGGCGCCAGCATCGGCATCAAAAATCCCATGTTGCGCGAAGTAAAAAAATTATACAAATATTTAAGTTCGGTTCCGCGTTCCGCCTGGGCCATGCGGGCGAACGTACTCATATCATCATCTTGGATGCCGCTCCAATCGAGATCCAGAAGGACATTTTTGGCTTTCGCGCTAAATTCTTTGTTCCACAGCAGCGCCCAGCAGCTCTCCTTCCGGCTCCAGCACGGACCGTTTTCAATCTTCCCTTGCTGGTCAATGCCAGCGCCGCCTTCGATATAATCAAACATTCCAAGATATCTGGAATCGGTGATGGCGTTGGTTTGCGCCCCGATGACAATTTGCAAATGTTTGCTCTTGGCATAGTCGCGCATATTCTTAATCACGCCGGGCACTTTAGATGCGCCAAAGGGCTCTCCATCCTGCAAATATATTTGCCCGAAAGTAAAGCTCTGAATTCCCAAATCCATGGCGCGATGCGTGATCGATTCGATGTACCTGCGATATTCTTTGGAATTAAAATCAGCCAAACACGTATGCCAGCCCCATTTTTCATCCGTGCCGGGTTGGCACATTTTGTCGAAATAGAATTTTTTGCCGGTGCCCGGCTCCGTATATGTTCCGGCGTCCCGAACGGCTTCGGCCAAAAACATTCCGAAAACCATTCCCGGTTTTTTAAACTTAACGATATTTTCAGCCGCGCCGTCAAAATCCGGCGTACTGCCCCAGGTTTCCAGCGCCCGATGAAGATAAAGGCAGGCCGATCGATTGATCAGGTTGATTGCTTCGCTTGTCTTGCTGCCATAGCCGGAAAGTATTCCGTCCGCCACGCAGCCGCGAGTCTCAAGGGTAGACATGGAAAAATTTCTCGGAATAAAAACTTCCTTTGGTTTTGGAAATTTTTCTTTGTGTTCATGACGCTCGGGAATTTTATGGATCTGAAGATTTTTTATTTTGTAATCAGACTGTATTTGCTGATAAGTTTTTTTAATTGAGAACAGCAAAAAAGCCGCGGCAGCCAACAGAAAAACGATGGCTATCCAAAAAGGAACTTTGCTTTTCAAAAAAAGTTTTGTTTTTCCCCAAAAATTTTTACGTTTTGCCTGTTCCCCCATAAGTACCAAACATTGTAGCACAAAATTACTACAGTGTTTAGCGCGCAATATTTGGTTTATTCAAAAAACTTTCCACAAAGTAAAGTTTCCTGATTCTTGAGCGGGTGATGGGAATCGAACCCACCTCCTCAGCTTGGAAGGCTGATATAATAGCCACTATACGACACCCGCTTGTTTAAAATTTTTAATTTTAAATTTTAAATCAAATCTTAATTTCTAAATTCCAACTTCGAAATTCATTCAAAATTCTAACTTAAAAATTAAAAATTGTCCATTGTCGGGGCGCCGAGACTCGAACTCGGACTACTTGGTCCTTTACCCGCCCACCAAAACTTCGGTCGGGATGCCGAGACTCGAACTCGGACTACCTGGTCCCAAACCAGGCGCGCTACCATTACGCAACATCCCGGTAATTTTTGGTGAGGCGGGCAGGCCAAAGCGCGCTACCATTACACAACGCCCCGCCTGCTACAATTTCTATCTATATTTTAAAGATTCAACCATCTAGTACGGTTATCTATTTTCATCTGTTGAGTCCAAATAACATAGTAAGAAATTGTCGCAGGCACGCCAAATAATTTAACTTACCCATAAACTTTACCTAAATTTTCTAAAAAAGTCAACCAAAAACAAAAACCCCTTCCGGAGTTTTTGCGCCTATCCTTTGATCTGCTTTACGCTTTAAAGCTTGCGCTTATAAAGCAGAAAAAGGATTTAATTGTAAGGATTTTATTTAACAGCTTCCTTCAAAGCCTTGCCGGCGGTAAATTTCGGAACTTTCATTGCAGGAATTTGGATTTTTTCTTTCGTTTGAGGATTGATGCCTTCGCGGGCGGCGCGCGCCGAAATCCTGAAGGTTCCGAATCCGGTTAAAGTAATTTTGTCACCATTCCTCAAAGACTTTGTGATGGAATCTTGCATCGCTTCAATAACGGTCTCGACATCCTTTTTAGAAAGTCCTGAAGCATTGGCAATGTCAGTTACCAAAGCGTCTTTGTTGATGTTTGCCATATTGTCACCTGCCTTTCTAGCTAATCGTTTTTATTATTGTACAATTTTTGCTTCATGTAGAGCAACCGCATTTATCCACAAGCTATCTCGCCACCTCAATCGCCCTAGTTTCTCGAATAACATTGACTTTAATTTCTCCCGGATATTTCAACTCCTTTTCAATCTTATCCGCAATTGAACGCGCTAATTTGATCGCACCCAAATCGTCGATCTTATCCGGTTTTACAAAAACTCTGATTTCTCTTCCGGCTTGGATCGCATAACTTTTTTCCACTTCTTCAAAAGAATTGGCCACGTCTTCCAATTCTCCCAGACGCTTCAAATAATTTTCCAAAGTATCTTTTCGAGCGCCCGGACGGCTGGCCGAAATAGCATCAGCTGCGGCAATAATCATCGATTCCGGACTTTCAAAAGGATAGTCTTCGTGATGCGCCCGCATTGCTTCGATTACTTCTTTGCCGATATTAAACTTCTGCAAAATCTTAATTCCGATTTCAACGTGCGTCCCTTGCACTTCGTGATCGACCGCCTTGCCGATGTCATGCAGAAGCCCGGCCTTTTTTGCGATTGCCACATCCGCACCCAATTCAGCCGCTAATGCTCCGGAAAGATGCGCCACTTCCAAAGAATGAAGAAGGGCATTTTGTCCATAGCTGGTTCTATATCTCAATCTTCCTAAAATCTGAATCAGTTTCGGATCCAATCCGGCCACTCCGACATCATAGGCAGCCGCTTCGCCAGCTTCCTTAATTCTGTTGTTTATTTCATTTTTGGCATACTCCACTGCTTCTTCGATTTTGGTCGGATGAATTCTTCCGTCGGATACCAATTTTTCAATGGCGATCTTCGCCACTTCTCTTCTGATCGGATCGAATCCGGAAATGACGATCGCTTCCGGAGTATCATCGACAATAATTTCAATTCCGGTCAATTTCTCCAGGGCTTTAATATTTCTTCCTTCCCGTCCGATGATTCTTCCCTTCAATTCGTCAGAAGCGATGCTTACCGTGCTGGTTGTCGCATCGGCGGCGTGCGATCCGGCGTATTTTTGGATGGCCTGGATCATAATGTCCCGCGCCCGCTTTTCCAATTCTTCAATTCCGACTTGCTCCAAGCTTTTTATTTTTTTGGCGATCAGATCACGATTTTCTTCTTCTGTCAATTGAAGCAACACTTTTTTGGCGTCCTCTTTGGAAAGTCCGGCAATTTTTTCCAGCCGCTTCAGTTCCTGACTCCTGGCTTCTTCCACTTCTTTTCTGATTTGCCTGATTTCTTCGGCCTTTTTTTCTAGTACAATTCGCCCGCGATCAATTTCCTCCATTTTTTTGTCGAGGATCACTTCGCGTTTTTCAAGGCGCTCTTCTGAACGCAATATTTGATTTTCCCTTTCTTGTTCTTTCTTTTTCGCTTCTTCGAGAATATTTACCGCCTTATTTTTCGCTTCCAAAAGCGCTTCTTGCGATTTTTTTTCTGCTTCCTCAAGCAGTTTTGCAGCCTTGCTTTCCGCGGTGTTAAGTTGATTTTTAGCGATTATTTGGCGTATGTAATAACCTAGCGCCAAACTCAAAACACCAATTACCAGAATTGTTAAACTCAGTTCCATATTTTTTGTCTCTATTCAATTGATAAATCATAAAATTTGTTATTTTTTCGACAGAATCCATTTCTTTTGCATTTAGATACAAGTCAAATTTATCAATATTTAGATTAAACTTAAACAAATTACCTTCTAAAATGTTATTACAAAAACCGCTTTTTGTCAAAGCTTGAGGAAAATGTTAAAATTACAAAGTATCTTGAAACTTTTTTCGCCGGAATTTGAGTTCGGCGCGTTTATGGAAAATAATTTTCTAAACTCAACTTCAATTTATGTTCAAGCCCGTGATTTTAGCCGTTCTTGACGGCTGGGGAATCGGAAGAACCGAAAAAGGAAACCCGATCGCCAAAGCCAATCTTCCCACGATCGACAAACTTAATCGCTACTATCCCCACGCCGCCCTGCAAGCTTCGGGAATTTCCGTCGGTCTTCCCTGGGAAGAAATGGGGAATTCCGAAGTCGGACACATGACGCTCGGAGCCGGAAAAATCATCTACCAAAATATGCCGAGAATCACAATGGACATTCAGACCGGAGATTTTTTCAAAAACAAAATTTTTCTGGAAGCACTGAATAATGCCAAAGAAAAAAATTCTTCTTTGCACTTGATGGGCCTTATTGGAAAAGGAGCGGTCCATGCCTACATCGACCATTTCTATGCCCTTTTGGAACTTTCCAAGGAGCAGAAAGCTGAAAAAGTTTTTCTGCATCTCTTCACCGACGGAAGAGATTCTCCTCCCGACTCGGGAGCTTCGGTCATCCAGGAGTTGCAGGGCAGATTAAACCGCTACGGAGTAGGAAAAATTGCCACTCTTTGCGGAAGATACTTTGCGATGGATCGGAATAATAATTGGGATCGCATAGAGAAGGCTTACAATCTTCTAACGAGAGGCGAGGGCAATCAAGCTGCCGATCCGGTTCAATATTTGAAAGATTCCTACAAAAAACAAGTTTTTGACGAATATCTGGAACCGGGAGTCATTATGGAAAACGGCAAACCGATCGCTACCATTCAGGACGGCGACTCGATCATTTTCTTCAATTTTCGCGAGGATCGCGCCAGGCAATTAACCGAAGCGTTTGCTTTGCCCGGTTTCGATAAATTCAACCGCGAAAAAATGTTGGACTTGGATTTCGTCACAATGGTTCAATATGAAGAAGGATTGCCGGTCAATGTCGCCTATGATCCGATTGGAGTCAAAAATCCGCTGGGCTCCGTTCTCAGTAAAAATAATTTATCCCAGCTGAGAATCGCCGAAACGGAAAAATTCGCCCACGTCACATACTTTTTCAACGGAGGATCGGAAGAAATTCCCCCGCGGGAAGATCACGTCTTGATTCCTTCGATCGTCATCGACAGTTTCGCCAAAGCGCCCCAGATGCGCGCCAAAGAAATTACCGACAAATTAATCGAGAACATCGACAAGGATAAATACGATTTCATTTTGGTGAACTATGCCAATGCCGACATGGTAGGCCATACCGGAAACGAAGAAGCGACGCAAAAAGCCGTGGAGATTATTGATGAAAATTTAGGAAAATTAATCACCGCCGTAATTCTCAAGAAAGGCTGCTTGCTTATCACGGCCGACCACGGCAACGCGGAAGAATTGAAGAACACGCTTACCGGAGAAATAGACACCGAACATTCGACCAATCCCGTTCCGGTCTGGTTCATCACCGCCGACAATCACAAAGACAGAAGCAATGAAGAATTAAAAGTTATCGGCCTCTTGAGCGACGTTGCTCCGACCGTTCTTGATCTCTTCAACATTAAAAAACCGGAAGAAATGACAGGAGAAAGCCTGTTGCCGCTGCTCAAGTAACTTGCGGACAAATTAAAAAGCATCTTCTTCAGATGCTTTTTTTATTGAGAAATTATTTGATGATCTTATCGACTATTCCGTATTTTTTCGCTTCTTCCGCACTCATGAAATAATCGCGCTCCGTGTCTTTGGCAACTTTGTCGATCGGCTGGCCGGTGTGCTTGGCCATAATCTCATTCAATCTTTGCTTGATTTTCAAAATATGATTGGCGTGAATCGCCACATCCGTCGCCTGCCCGGCCGCGCCGCCCATCACCTGATGAATCATCACCTCTCCATTGGGAAGCACGATTCTTTTCCCTTTGGTTCCTGCCGTCAGAAGAAGAGCCGCGGCGGAAGCCGCCATGCCGATACAAATCGTCGAAACATCCGGCTTCACATATTGCATCGTGTCATAAACCGCCAGCGCCGAAGTAACTTGCCCGCCGGGAGAATTAATGTAAAGTTTGATGTCCTCTTTGGCATTCTGAGATTCCAAAAAAAGAAGCTGGGCGATGATGCTGTTGGCAACCATATCGTCGATCGGTCCGCCTAAAAATATTATCCGGTCTTTCAAAAGTCGCGAATAAATATCATAGGCGCGTTCTCCGTACGTGGTTTTTTCAATGACAGTGGGGATTAAATATTGATTTTTAGTTTCCATACATTTATTATAATTTTTCCAAAAACTCAAAGACCTTTTGATTTTCCAAATTGCCCTTGGTGTAATTATACAATCTTTCCATGTCGATATTCTTTTCCATATCCTTCACGTTTTTATAATACTGCATAGTTTTATTCATCTCGTCTTCAACCTCTTTGGAATCAACTTTTATTTCTTCAAGTTGGGCGATTTTCTTCAAAGCCAGAGCCGACTTCACGCGCTTCTCGGCCTGCGGTTCCCAGTCTTTTTCCAATTCTTCCGCATCTTTTTTTAATTGGGACAAATATTGATCCAGATTCATTCCCATGGTTTGAAGCTGATACTCAAATTCCTGAAGCATCTGGTGGATTTCCTGGTGAACCAAAACTTCCGGCAAATCGGCTTCAGTACTGTCAATGATTTTTTCCACAAACGCATTCAGTCTTTCATCGTGAAGCTTGTGTTTTTGTTCTTCTTCCATCCCATCCTTGATGCTTTTTTTCAAAGCGTCCAGATTTTCAAAGTTCCCCAGCGACTTGGCGAAATCATCATTAATTTCCGGCGTCTGCCTTTCCTGAACCAAATTCATTTTTACTTTAAAAACAGCTTTCCGGCCGGCCAGATTTTTCTGATGATAATCTTTGGGAAATTCCAATTCGATTTCTTTTTCTTCTCCTTCCTTCATTCCGATCAAGTTATCCTCGAATCCCGGGATAAAAACTCCTTTGCCTATAACTACGGGATGATTTTTGGACGTACCGTTTTCAATCGGCACACCGTCCGCCAAAACCTGAAAATCAATTTCCACACTGTCATTTTTTCGCGCTTCTCTCCGGACGGTTGCTAATTTTACCCGGCCGTTGGCCAGCTTTTCCAATTCCAGCGCCAGATCTTCATCTTTCACTTCGGCGGTTTTCTTGGAAAATTCTTCGTTTATTTTTTTAATTTCTTTTTTGTAATCATTTTTGATTTCCGCTTCCGGCATAACGGCCACTTTGACTTTATATTTTAAATCTTCTCCCTCCTTAATTTCCTCGATCTCCACTTCGGGCTGGCCCAACACATCCAGCTTTTCCTTCATTGCGAAATCCACATAACTTTTCTGCACGGCTTTTTCCGCCGCGTTGTTAAAAAGCGCGCCTTGCCCAACCTTCTGCTCCACCATCTTGCGCGGAGCTTTTCCGGGGCGGAATCCCGGAAATTTTATTTCCTCTGAAATTTCTTCCGCCGCTTTGTCGAGATATTTTTCCCAATCCTTCCAGGGAACGGCAACTTCGAATTCTATTCTTGATTTAGACAATTTCTTTATCATATTTTTCCGTTACAAAAATTATTTGGTTAACGCTTCCGTCAAAGGCGGAACGATTTGTTTTTTTCGGGAGACAATATTTTTAAGCGTCAAAATATCATCCTCGGATTTTCCGCCAAAAACTTTTTCAGCCAGCGCTTTTTCATCTTCTCCGATTATGTACATGCTGCTGTTTTGCCTGATAATATCCACTACCAGGAAAAATATATAATCGAGCCCGGCATCCGACTTTTTCTTTGCCAAAGAATCGAAAACTTCTTTTTTCTTGGCGTCGACGGTTTCGGGATCAGTCGTTTCCCAAACGCCGATTCCCACTTTGTTTTTTCCCATTTCAAATTCTTTGTAATCCTGCCCGATAATTTCCCGCATGGAAATTCCTTTCAGACTGGATTTTGCTTTGAACATTTCTTGCACGAATTTTTTAATATCCAGCTTGGCGACTTTGTTAAGTTCTTTGGCAATCTGTTTGTCTTCGGAGGTGGTGGTTGGCGAAGCAAGATTGAGCGTATCGGATAAAATTCCCGCCAATAAAAGCTTGGCAATTTTTCCCGGAATTTTCTTTCCGGCCTCCTTGTATATTTTCGCGATCACCGAGGCCGTACTGCCGATCGGCTCCACCCGCAAAAAAATCGGCTTTTGCGTTTCCATCGCTATTTTGTGATGATCAATGATTTTCTCCACTTGGGAAATTTTTAGTCCGTCGGCAATCTGGGAAGCCTCATTGTGGTCGACAAGAATAACATTTTCATCGCCTTTGGCTTTTTTCAACAATTTCGGAACAATTGCGCCGAATTTGTCAAACACAAATTTTGTTTCATTGTTCAAATCTCCCGCCCGCACAGCCTCAGACCCCTCGCAAAAACTCGCAAGGGCAACGCTTGAAACTATTGAATCGGTATCGGGATTTTTATGCCCGATAATTATTTTTTTCATATTTGATTGCTTTAAATTTACTCTTTGCTCTCTCCGGATTCTTTTTTTTCTTCCGCAATTTCTTCAGAATCTGCTTCAGAATCTTCATTTTTTTCTTCTTTTTCTTCCGGCTTGATTTCCTCTCCGGTCGGTTTCACTCCCAGAATATCTATTTTCCATCCGGTCAGTTTGGCCGCCAGGCGCACATTCTGGCCTTTCTTTCCGATCGCCAAGGACAGCTGGTCTTCCGGAACGGAAACGATCGCTTCTTTTTTCGCTTCCTTCACATCCACTTTCAAAACTTTCGCCGGACTCAGGGAAGCCGCAATGAATTTCGCAATATCATCATTCCAAAGAATGATGTCGATTTTTTCCCCGCCCAATTCATCAATAATCGCCTGGACGCGGGTTCCTTTTTGCCCCACGCAAGAGCCGATCGGATCGATTCCTTCTTCAGTGGAAGCCACGGCAATCTTGGTCCGTTCTCCGGCTTCGCGGGCAATGGCTTTGATTTCAACAGTACCCGCAAAAATTTCCGGCACTTCCAATTCGAAAAGTTTTCGAATCATTTCCGGATGAACGCGGCTCAAAGTTATGCCGGGACCTTTCGATCCGGCTTCGACTCGAGCTATATAAATCTTAAGCCGCTGGCCGATGCGATAGTTTTCCCGCGCCACCTGCTCGGACGGAAACAAAACCCCGACCGATTTTCCCAGATCGATAAAAATATTTCTTCCTTCGATCCGCTGAACCACGCCGCTCACAACTTCGCCTTCCTTGTCTTTATATTCGTCGTACATCGAGTCTCTCTCCGCTTCGCGAATCCTTTGAATGATCACTTGCTTGGCCGTTTGGGCCGCCACCCGGCCGTAATCTTTTTTCTGTTCCAGCGCAATTTCAATGACATCGCCGGCTTGGGCGTCTTTTTTAATTTCCTGCGCTTCTTCCAATGTGAAGTCTCTTTCCGGATTGAAGCGCGGGAGTTTCTCCTCCTCATTCTCCGCAGTTTCCACCGGTTCAATTTTTGCTTCGGCCGTTCCGGTTTCTTCTTTGGCCGCTTCCTCTTCTTCCGAAACAAATTCGCGCATCGTTTCATCCACCACTTCTTTGACTAAGAAAAATTTCGCTTCCCCGGTCCTTTCATCGAAAACGGCTTTGATATTCTGGCCTTTTTTTCCATAATCTTTTTTATAGGCCGCCGCCAGAGCCGCTTCGATTGTTTCAATCACTTTTTCCTTGGAAATTCCTTTTTCTTCGCAGATCTGCGCAATAGCGCTGCCAAAATCACCCAGTCGGCCGGATTGGGATGATTCATCCGCATTGGTTTTCTTTTTTCTAACCATAATATTTTTTTATTAAATTAAATTGTTTAAATAAAAAGTTCGCCTTTCACGCGAACTCTTTCTTTTCAGTCTTCAGATTAATTTTAGCAGGTTTTTGCGGTTTGTCAACTAGAAGAAAGACCGCGCCTGCAAAGCGAAATTAATTGCCTGAATTATCACATATGAAGCCAAGACTACGATAATCCCGATAATGGAATACGTCATGGTTTTTTTGGCAGTTTCCATTCTCGTCTCATCTCCGGCCGCCGCGAAATATTGGATGCCCGAAATAATAAATGAAATTATAGCAATAACGCCGACGATTCCCAGAAGCCAAACAAGCAGGTTTCCAATAATATCCTGAATGCTTGCGCCGGGCAATCCCATTTGAGGAAGAAGAATTCCGCCGTTGTAATTTGATGAAGTACTTGCGGGAACAGCATAATTCGAAGCAGCAGGAGCTGAAGCTGGAGCAGAAGAAGCCTGCCACGGAGAAGCTGCGGCTGGAACCGGCAAGCCTGGACTGGAAGGACTTGAACTGGCCGGATTCTGCTGAGTCGTTGAATTTGTTTGCCCGCTACTTGGGGTTGTGCTTGCCGTTCCTGTAGTGCTTGCGGTCGGCGCTGGCGCGCAACAAACTTGATTGATCGGAGAACAAACCGGAGAAACGGATGAGTCGGGGATTTGCGTTTCACCAGACAGACAAGACGGGCGGCAGGTGCCGGGCTGAAAATCTCCGCAACTCACCGCCTTGGCAGAATTGTAATTTGAGAAAAAAATAATTCCTCCCAGAATCAGCATGAAGTAAATTAGGTTGTTTTTTAGTTTCATATTTTGAATTTAAAAAATTGTCTTGGCCGCCAGAGCGTTTTGAATCGCCTGAACGATTAGAAAAGAAGCAAACACAATCACAACTCCTATGATGGAATAAAGCATGTTGCGCTTGGCAGCCTCCGCTCTGTTCTCACTTCCTGCTGCCGCAAAATATTGAATGCCGGAAACAATAAAGGAAATTAGCGCGATGATTCCGACAACCTGCAACAACCAACGCAAAATATTCAGAAGCACTTCCTGAATTCCGCCTTTCGGATTGGGAAGCGCAATGTTGGGGATGGTCGGTTCGGTTTGGATTTGATCGACAGCAGCCGGCTGCGGTTGTGTTGCTTGAGTGGGAGCGGAACCTTTGACAGATGATGCTCCCGCGGAACTCTTTATGCAACAATACGGATTATCGTTGGGACAATCGTTGTTTGAACCAATGATTGCCTGTCCTCCATTGCAATAATCAAGCGATCCGCAAGTTCCTCCCTGGCTGTTGCATACAGAACCGGGAACCGCATTTGTGGCAGAGGCGGCGGGGCTTTGAGGCTTGGCGACACAAACGCCGTTCTGACACCATCCATTGGAGACAGCACTGCAAGAATTTCCATCAGTCGAAACATTTCCAACCGGATCGCATTCGGAATAGATCGCTTTTCTTTCGCAATAAACCTGTCCGGATACGCAAGTGTTGGCCGGATCATAATTGGCAACTTCCGTTTCAGTGGTTGGATCGCAAGAAGCCTTGCAAGTGCCCGCTGAAGCAGTTTTGGTCTGAGCAAAAAATCCTCCGACAGCCAAAATTACCCCGGCAAAAATAATAATTAATTTTGTTTTCATTTTTAGCATATATAAATTTTAAAAAATTGTCTTGGCCGCCAGAGCGTTTTGAATCGCCTGAACGATCACAAATGAAGCAAAAATAACTATTGCTCCGATAATGGAATAGGTCAAATTTCTCTTGGCGCTTTCCGCTTTCGTCTCATCCCCGGCCGCGGTGAAATATTGGATGCCGGAAATTATGAATGAAATTAGAGCGATGATGCCGACGATCTGCAGAAGCCAGCGCAAGATGTTCAACAGCACTTCTTGAATTCCGCCTTTCGGATTGGGAAGCGGAATATTTGGAATGGTCGGCTCGGTTTGAATTTGAGAACCTGACTGTTTTTGTGTTTGCGTTGCCTGCGTTGTTACGCCGGTAGCCGACCCGCTGGACGTATTGCCCGGATTATTCGTACCGACATTATTAGTTCCAGCCGTATTTACGCATGTCATAACACCATAAAGAGAGTCGCACACACCGTTTATCTGTTGTCCATTGTTAGTATAAGAGCACGCATCGCCTGTATTTTTTTCAGTACAAGAATTAGACGCTCCAAGAGGACCGTCAGTGCTATTACACATCATAACGCCATAAACAGAACCGCACACGCCATTCACATTCCGACCTTGGCTGTCGGTATAAGAGCATTGGATGCCCGCATTTCTCCCAATGCAAGCGCTAACACTATCCGCTCTGACTTTCGCTATCACTCCAAATACACTAAAAATAAAAATAATCAAAAACAATAAAATTTTTTCTTTTTTCATTTTCATTTTTAAAACTTAGAATTTTGAAAATCCGTTCAGGGCGTAATTTATCGCCTGAATAACAACAACCCCCAAAAGCCCGACTACGACTCCGATAATGGAATAGGTCATGGCTTTTTTCGCTTTGCCGATCATATCCTCGTCTCCCGCCGCGACCAAATACATAATTCCGGAAATAACGAATCCGATCACGCCGACAAAGCCGAAAATTCCCAGAAGCCACATCAGAAGGTTGCCGATAATTCCGTAAATCGAACCGGTTGGCAATCCAAGTCCGCCCAGACTGCTGGTGTCCCAGCCTCCCACCATTCCGTTTCCGCTTCCTACGCCGATGGAAAAATTAGGACTGGAGTAGCTGAATCCGAAAGCGGCGAAAGCGGCGGACGGAACAGTCGCAAGCGCGAATGCCAAAAAAGAAATTAACATTTTGTTTTTACTTGCCAAAGCAAATATTTTTTTCTTCATATTTTTATTTTTACTTTTAACTTTGTTTCTATTATACCACAAACTGATCAAATTATAAGTTTTAAAAAACAAAAACGGCTGTGGATAACCCAACTGCCGTTCTTGTCAAATGTATACATTTAAAAAACTAAAAAGTCGTCGAGCTTCCTCCCAACAACGAACTTGCCGCTTTCAACATTACCAATCCGAGAAGCGCCACGATAACACCGATAATGGAATAGGTCATGGCTTTCTTGGCCGTACCGATTCTGTCCTCATCTCCCGCCGCCGTCAAATACAGAATTCCGGAAATGGCAAAACCGATGACGCCGACAATCGCAACCAATCCCAAGAGCCAGTTCATCACGCTTTTAACGATGGAGAAAATGCTTCCGGAAGGAAGTCCCGTTCCTCCGCCGGCTGACGTATCGAGCTGAGCGAAAGCCAAAACTGGAGCGGTCATAACCGCAACCGAAACAGCTGACGCAATAACTTTTATTTTTTTCATATGACACCTCCTCTCAATTAAAATTTTTATTTTTGCAAAATAAATCAATTATCCGCCTAATAATGTCCTGATCTGATTGACAATAATCAGCGCCGCAAACACAATCACCACTCCCAAAATCGACGAGGTCAGAATTTTCTTGGCTGTATCAATTCTCTTTTCATCGCCGTAGGCCGTAAGATAAATCACGCCGCCGATGATCATTGATATTATAGCAATAATTCCGACAATTGAAAACAGGAAACCAAGAACATTCAATGCGATCTGCTGCAAACTCAGCGCGCCGGCCACGGCGGAATTGGTCTGATTGATTCCCAAAATGACTCCGATTTCTTTGAGAAATGCCGGAGAGGCAAAAATTATCGCCAAACCGATCACCGCGCCGGTCCAAGTGGCCTTGGCGCGCTTGATCATCGTTTCATCGCCGGCCGACAGCATATACATAATGCCGCCGATGATTATAAAGATAATGGCAATCGTCGCCACGATTCCTTGAAGGTTTTTGATGAGCAAGGCCAAGCCCTGGGAAATCGTATTGAAGCCGAGCGGGTTGGCAAACGAACAATTTCCGTTTGCGCAAGAGTCTACTGTCGTTGCCGGAGCACTGGCTGGAGTTTTTCCCAGACCTGAAGTATCAATCATATTAGCAACACACATGAGCGAATTGCCGTAAGGCAAACATTGACCGGATTTGTAATCAGATGTGGTGCACGGATCTCCCGACTTAACTCCAAGTCCAAGGCATGAATTAGAGCTGGGAGCCGTAAGAGAATTTGGAGTATTTGAATCGCCGGAAACTTTACCCGACACATCAAGAGTAGGTGAAGTTGTGTAGGTAGGTGCGTTAAGAGTTGTGTAATTAGAATTTAAAGTACTAGATGATGACGGCGAAGTTGTTTGAGATGTATTAGTGTTTTGAGGATTTGTTAGTGTTACACTAGGATCGGAACCGGTCAAGGTTTGATTGGAAGTTTGAAGTGTAGGAGAGGAATAACTGGTAGCATTGGGATCGGTAAGTGTTATTGAATCCGACGTGCTGGCAGAAACCCTGTTAAAGACAACAAAAGCTGCCAAAAAAACTACTAAGATAAAAATTATTTCTTGTTTTATTTTTCCGCCAAAGGCGGATCTCCCGTTGGTCGACATTTTTTTATTCATGCAATTATTAAAAAATTATTTAATTCGGAACACAACAAACAAGTCCAGAAGCGCATTGAGGTGAAACATTGTCATTCGGACCGTCGTATGGTTTATCACCGCTTGGACAACTATTATTTTTCTTGCAAACTCCATGAATGAAACTATCAGAGCTATAATTGTCATAAGCTTGATTATGATCGCCATAACACACTCCGTTTTCCGGGATATTTTCAGCACAACATACATGCGCCGCATCACAAGCATTCCCGCCCGCCATCCAACTATATCCTGGGCTGCACGCAGCTATTTGATTACAATTGCCAAAATTACCATATCCGCAAACTTGTTCCGTGGTTCCTTCTAACTTTATTACGAATGAATTAACAGGTGTAATTATTCGTAACTCATCATATTGAGTTCCGGAGCTTATTGGGTTGTAACTAATCTTTACAACACAACTTTTTTGGGATGTGCTTAGTGTTTTTCCAGTACAGTCATCATTGGCTATGACAAAAAAACCAGATCCCGCGTCATCTGCAATAGCGACTGAAGTAACTTTAATGTTACTAGTCGATGCATTGGTTAAAGTAACTGACTGAGGCAAGGCCCCTGAACCAACAGACACATTATCAAAAAGAAGAGAAGTTGGATTAACGTTTAAGCCAACATTGGTATCGTTTTTGTTGGCACTGGCAGTAGTGGTGGGCGTGGCCGCTGGCGACGCACTTGTCAGCGCTGAACTTTTATTGTTGCACGTAAAATTATTCCAACTGGAAACTCCTATTCCCATATCGCTTCTGGTTCCAATCACCCAAATCACGGTTGTCACAATCAGCCAACCAGCAAACACCACCGCGAAGCCGATGACGCTGGCCTTCAAAAAACTCTTGGCCGAAGTCATCATTTTCTCATCGCCGGCCGAAATCATATACATCACGCCGGCGAAAAAAATCCCGGCAATCGCCGCCACCGTCACCAAATCCAATCCAAACTTTACCAAATTGTGGATGCCCACAATCAAATCGCACAATGTGCAAGGGTCACTGGGTCCGCCGCAAGGAATGAGTCCGTCCGCGAAAGTAAGTTTCGGCGCCAGCGTAAAAAATACCAGCGCCAAAGAAATTAAAATTATTTTTATTTTATTTTTTGCCATTTTATTTTTTTATTTATCCCTTGCTTTTAGTTTCCCGTCAGCTGGTTTATTTTCGCCACCGCTTGTTTAATGGCGTCGGTTGTCGCCGCTTCGCCTTTGTTAATCTGATCAATCATATTTAGAAATATCGCTTCTGTATCGTCCGGATCCTGCTCATACCAGCTTTTGTCGATCAAATTCTGCTCGGCAAAAACTCCGATGAGCGGCACATCTTTTTGCTTATCGATCAAATCTTTGCGCGCCGCCGGTTGGTTGGTTTTTTGCAGATAGTCCAGCGCCGGATCAAAAGTCGCAGCCTGCGCCGATTGCGGTTGCGATCCGGTAATGCTCGTCGGATTGGAGGAAGCGGCCGAGGCGGCAGCCTGGACGGGCTTTGTCGTAAGATAAGTCAGAAATTTCCAAGCCTCCTGAACCCGCACCGCATCCGTCTCCGGAAGAGCGCCCTGCGGCGCATTGGCATCTTTGGCAATAACTTTATTCTTCGCCACCGCATAGCCCCAGTAATTGGCAAAATTCACCGGCTGCGAAGAGTCCAGTTGCGGCACCGGCGCCACATCGAAATTCAATTTGGGAGATTTGGCCAGAATAGTCGGAATGTTCCAAGAATAACTCAGCATCATCGCCAATGTTCCTTCACTGAAAGCATCCAGCGAATAGTGCATGTCGGGGTTCCAGGAATAATTTGAAGAATTGCTTTTGGCAAAACTGGTGTAGAAATCCAGAGCGTTTCCGGCCGGAAAAAAACTGTTGGCGCCGTTCATGACCGCCTGATCGAAAGCGGCCCGCTTGTTCGCGGCGCTCGGCATCACGGTTCCGTTTTGAAGCATCAGCAAATTCAAAATGTCAGACGCCCGATTTATATTGTCCGCCGTACCCAGTGCCGCGCCCGATTGCACGATCTGTCCGGAAGCGTCGAATTTGGTGAGCAGTTGCGCATCCTTCATGAAAGTCGTCCAGTCGGTCGGCGGCGCGGTTATACCGGCGGCATTAAAAAGATCTTTGTTATAGAAAAGCGCCAGAGAATCAACCGTAAGAGGAACCGCATAGATTTTTCCGCCAAAATCAAAATCATTGGCGACAACATCAACGAAGTTGTTTTTAAAAGTTTGCTCCGGCAATATCTGTTCCGGCGCCGGATCAATCTTGTCGGCAAATGAAGGCACCCAGGTATTGTTGATAAGAAAAATATCGGGACCCTGCCCGGAAGCCAGGGCGTTAAGCAAGTCTTTTTCATAGGTGTCAGTCGACATCTTTTTATAGACAATCTTAGTGACGTTCGGATCCATCTTCCTGAAATTGTCAAAAATATCATTGAAAGTATCGCTGTCGTCGAAAGTTCCCCAAACTTCCAATGTCACGTTATACCTGGGCGGCGGAGCCGGTTTGAAACCGCACCCGGAAATCACAAGTGTCGCGATAAGCAAAAAAGAAAATGCGATTGTTTTTTTATTTGTCTTCATTTTAATCTTATAATTTCCAAACTATCCGCAAAAAATTATTTCACAAACACCAAGCCGTAATGAAAATCTCCCACTTCAACTTCTTTTTCCACCGCCAGTCCGACGCGTTGAGCCAGCCCGCTCAAGGCTTCCTTGGAAATACGCAGTTCCTTGTCCGGCCCCACCGACAAGTCTTCCGGCCTCCACTCTATTGCCAAAGCTCTTCCGCCGGTTTTCAAAACCCGTCTGGCTTCGGTCAAAACAAGGTCTTTGCCTTTATTTTGAAACAGCATATCTTTCATTATTACCCAATCGACGCTTTCCGGAGCAAGCCTTGAACCGTTTTCATTCTCCAGATTGGCCCGTTTGGTGATGATGTTGGTCAGTCCGGATGATTTTGCCTGGCTTTCCACCGCTTCAAGTTTTTGAGGAAGAATGTCAAATGAATATACTTTTCCGTCTTCACCGATTTTTCTGGCTGCCGCCAAAGTGAAATAGCCGGCGCCGCATCCAAAATCAGCAACAACCATCCCTTGTTCCATATTCAGTTTGGAAATAATCTCCTGAGGATTGACGAACTTCGCTTGATGATCGGCGGAAACGGAACTTGAAATCAGCTGTGGCATTTTTGTTTTTGAAAATAAATTATCTACTGCTATTTTACAATGAAAATAGAAAATCAACAATGCGAAGTTAGCCACACCCGTATTTTTATGTGCTTTGCAAAATAAATATGTTAGAATGATTAAGTAAATTTCAAAATTTTTATGGAAAATATTTTGGAAAATCTAAATCCTTCCCAGCGGCAAGCCGTCGAGACCACCGAGGGCCCGGTTTTGATAATCGCCGGGGCCGGATCCGGAAAAACCAAGGCGCTTACTCATCGAGTAGCCTATTTAATAAAGGAAAAAAACGTAAATCCAAGAAACATTCTGGCCGTAACTTTCACCAACAAAGCTTCCCAGGAAATGAAAGAGAGAATCGGCCGGATTTTGGGAAATTCCGATTTGCCCGCGATCGGCACTTTCCATTCAATTTGCGTAAAAATTCTGCGTTTCGAGATCGACAAGGCCGGTTATAAAAAAAGTTTCAACATTTTCGACGCCCAGGACCAGCAGGCGCTTATCAAAAAAACAATGAAGGAAATGGAAATAAATCCGGACCAATTCAAACCGTCCGCCATTTTGGGCGCCATTTCCAAAGCCAAAAACGAGTTGATTGATTCGGAAACATTTTCCGCCGAAGCCGGAAGCTACTATGAAGAAATGGTTTCTAAAATTTATTCCGGCTACCAAAGAAAATTGAAAGAGCAGGACGCCTTGGACTTCGACGACATTCTGACGATCACCGTAAAAATTTTTAAGGATTTCCCGAACGTGCTGGAAAAATATCAAAATCTTTTCCGCTATATTATGGTGGACGAATATCAAGACACCAACCATGCCCAATATCTTCTCATTCGGATGCTCGCGCAAAAATTCGGAAACATCTGCGTCGTGGGCGATGACTGGCAATGCCTTCCGCAAGGAACAAAGATACTTTTGCAATCAGGAAAAGAAAAAATTGAAAATATCTCAAATAAAGACACGGTTATTTGCGCCGCCGGACAAGAAGGTGTCTGCAATCAAAAAATATTATCAAAAAAAATTTCTGAATTCGACAGAGAACTGATAAAAATTACAACTAAAACCAAAAAGGAACTGCTGGCGACCCCCAACCACATTTTATTTTCAAAACTTTCTTTGAACGCCGGCATATTTTATGTATATCTGATGTTTAAGGAGAGCGCGGGATACAGAATCGGCATTGCGAAAGGAACGCGAGTTTCCAAATCCAATGAAATAGGCATAGGTTTAAATGTCAGAGCCAACCAGGAAAGAGCGGACAAAATGTGGATTTTGAAAGTTTGCCGCACAAAACCGGAGGCGCAATATTGGGAACAATATTACGGATTTTATTACGGAATCCCCACTTTGGTTTTCATTGCCGGAAGCGAAAGAAAGATGAAATTTTGCCAAAAAAGTACGGACAAGCTTTATGGGAGCATCGATACCTTTGAAAGAGCAAAAAAAATATTCAAGGATTTTTCTCTCGATTTTGAATATCCGCACCATATGCCGCAATCAACCATAAGAAATGGAATAAAAAGAATCTCCATAAACATAACCTTATTCAGCGATCACCGAAAAAGCTTAAAAAGCAATTGGGGACTGCATAGAATAAGCATAAATTCCAATGATAAAACCGCCCGATTGATTTTGGAAGAAAACGGATTTAAAACCAGAAAAGGAAAGAGGTTGGATTGGAGATTGGAGATTGCAAAATTGGATTACGAAGAAATTGAAAATATTTTAGAAAAAATAAAAAAAATATTACCCGACGCAATCGTAGTCAAAAAAGCCCTGCTTACCAAGAATAAAAGATTTTATTTTTTTCCCGCTTCCCACATAAAAAAATCAATGGTGCTGCCCGTTTTCAAAAACGGCAGAATAGCGGAAGAAACAGTAGAAAAAGTGGAGAAGGTGAAATATTCCGGGCCTGTTTATGATTTAAATATCTCCAACGTACATAATTACATCGCCAATGATTTCGTAGTGCATAATTCAATTTACGGCTGGCGGGGCGCGGATATCCAAAATATTCTGGATTTCGAAAAAGATTATCCCGACGCCAAAGTCATAAAGCTGGAACAAAATTACCGATCGACACAAACCATTCTCGATGCCGCTTACGGCGTAATTTCCAAAAACACAAACCGGAAGGACAAAAGAATATGGACCGAAAACAAGGGCGGCCATTTGATTTCAATTTACGAAGCGCAGAATGAAAGAAGGGAGGCGGATTTCATCGCCGAGGAAGTATTGCGCCGCCGGAAAGAAACCGGCGCAAAACTTTCCGACTTTGTCGTCCTCTACCGCACTAACGCGCAGTCCCGCATAATCGAAGAATCGATGCTTCAAAATTCCATTCCGTACCGCATCATCGGCGGAGTAAAATTCTATCAACGAAAAGAAATTAAAGATATTATCGCCTATCTTCGGCTTATTCAAAATTTTAATGATGAAATATCGCTCGAGCGGATAATCAACGAGCCGAGGCGCAATATTGGGGAAGTAACTCTTAGAAATTGGATTGCTTTGGCAAAGAACAATGGCATAGATCCGATCGGCCTGGGCCTGCAAATTACAAAATATAAATTGCAAATTGCAAACGAATTCAAAATTCAAAATTCAAAACTGGACGCCATCGCAAAATTCTGCGATTTTATCAGCCGCATGCATGAACTGGAAAAAAATAAGACTGTGACGGAATTGATGGAAAAAGTCATTGCGGAAAGCGGTTATGAAAAATATCTTTTGGACGGAACGGAGGAGGGCGAGATGCGTTATGAAAATGTCCGCGAACTTCTGACCGTTGCCAAAAAATACAACGACTATGAGGGCGAGGAAGGAATGCGGCTGTTTCTGGAAGAAGTGGCGCTCATCGCCGACACCGATAATATCAATCAGTCCGTCGAAGCAGTCCATTTGATGACGCTCCACAGCGCCAAGGGATTGGAATTCAAAACAGTTTTTATCGCCGGACTGGAAGAAGGAATAATGCCGCATTCGCGCAGCATGCTAAGTCCGGGAGAAATGGAAGAAGAACGAAGGCTGATGTATGTCGGCATTACCAGAGCCAAAGAAAAAGTTTATTTATTGTTTACCGATGAACGGAACATCTTCGGCTCTACCCAAATCAACGCGCCGTCAAGATTTCTGGACGATATTCCGGAACATTTGCTCGATAATTCCAAAATTCAGAATTTCGATAATAAAATCGAAGAAAATAATCCGTCCGCCAAGCAAAATATCTTTAAGGATGGCGAACATGTTACTCACGAAGTTTTCGGCGACGGACTGGTTATCGCTTCCCAGGGAGATATTCTGACAATCGCCTTTAAAAAAGCCGGCCTCAAAAAACTTTCCGCCTCAATCGCGCCTTTAAAGAAGATATAAAAAAAATCCGCCGGGCATCCCGCGGATTTTTTAACAATCTAATATATAAACCCGATTATCGAAGAATCATGTATGCTGACATCCCTGTAATCAACATGATTGAATGCGTCAAAATTCATTTCGGAAACTTGAAAAGTGCTTCCGCTGACGCTTCTGACCAAAGCCACATGACCATAAGGATAAACATCCGATACCATAATCGCTCCGGCTCGCGGCGTTCTTCCTGTCGCGTAACCCATCGATTTTGCGTGAAAAAGCCAAGTACCGGCATTGCCTGACCACGGAATGTAGCGATTTTCCGCCACCCACCAAGTACAATAGCCTCTAGGAAACTGATGTCCGAGGCCGGCATCGGCGGTCGTGACGGTTTTTCCGGAAGTGAAAGGAGCATATTGACGCGCAGCAATCCCCGCCACTGAAGCAATCGTACTTACCGAAGATTGTTGCTGCATTTCTTTTTGGCCGTCCGGAATAATGATCGTTTCTCCCTTGGTCAGTTCTCCGGTCGCCGGAAGGCTGTTGAAAGAAATTATTTTGTTTTTATCGGCTTTGAATTTCTGGGCAATGTAATTAATATTGTCTCCAGACTGAACGGTATAGGAAACTCCGTCGGTCGGCAGGATAAATATTTTGTCTCCCGGCTTTATTGAATTAACATCATCCAAAGCATTGGCCCACAAAATCGTATTGACGGTAATGTTATGGCTGGCGGCGATTGAACTTATAGTATCGCCTTCCTTCACGGTATAGATAACAACACCGCCGTCTTCTTCCGGATCTTGACGAACCGGACTGGTACTAGCCACCAAAGCCTGGCCCTGCAAATTAATAGGTCCTCCGGAATTAGAATTATTTGGGTTCGATTTATCGGAAGCGTTTGGATCAGGAGCGGTGCTCGCTTCCGCCAATTCCACCAAAGCCAAGTCATTTTTTTTGCCTTGTGTTTGGACCGCCATGTTGTTTGCGACCGGACTGTCATAATCGTCTCCGCCGCCAAAATAGCCGAACAAAAAACCGTTGGATTCCTTTCCGGCGGCGAAATTAGTCGCAGACACCAAGAGAGCGCTGCATATGACAACAACCAGAGCCGAATAACCTCTGAAGAGATGGACGGCCTTTATTGTTCGGCGTTCCTTGATAAACCTGGCAATATTTCTTTGCAATCGATAAACTCTGGTTCTTATATTATGTTGGTTTGCACGTCCTAATAAACTCCGAGTTTGAACAAATAGTTTACTAATGGTGTTAACCTTTCATTTTGGTTTTAGTTTTAGAGCGTTTCCCCCATTGGCACATCAAACTGAAAACCCTAATTTTTATCATTTGGAAATATATATCAGAAGCCCGGCTTTGTCAAACCGAATCTTTTCCAACTTTGCAATAATTATGGAAAGAAGCGTCGCAAAATGTTATAATAGCCTTATATGGACATTTGGGATCTTAAAACGCGCTTTCTTGAGCATTTGGAAATTGAAAAAGGCCGCTCGCAAAAAACCATCGAAAATTACAGCCATTATTTGGATAAATTTTTTAATTGGGCGAAAATATCCAAACCGGAGCAGATTACCGACCCGCTGATCAGCCAGTTCCGGGTCCATCTTAACAGGATTCAGGATGAAAAGGGAAGGGGTTTGAAAAAAATCACTCAGGGTTATTACATTATCGCACTCAGAAGTTTTCTGAAGTTTTTAGCCAAGAAAGATATTAAAACTCTTCAGGCAGAGAAAGTGGAAATAGGCAAAAGCGTCCGGAAAGAAGTGGAGTTTCTGGAACCGGAAGAAATTGAACGAATGATCGCCTCGGCCAACGGCAACGATTTTAAATCGCTCCGCGACCGGGCCCTGATGGAACTTTTATTTTCCTCCGGTTTGCGGGTTTCCGAACTTACCAACCTGAACCGCGATCGATTGGATTTGAAAAATCAGGAATTCAGCGTGCGGGGAAAAGGAGATAAGATTCGGGTTGTTTTTGTTTCCGACAGCGCCAAAGCGTCTTTGGAAAGATATTTGGACAAGCGCACCGACATCGATCCGGCAGTTTTCGTGCGCGACGCAAAAGCGCTCGAAAAATTTTCCTCCAAAGACGTAAAAAATAAAGACGCGAAAGCAAGCAGCCTCCGCCTCACTCCGCGCAGCGTCCAGCGCATAATAAAATTCTATGCCGCCAAAGCGGGAATTATCAAAGATGTCCACCCGCACACCTTGCGCCATTCTTTCGCAACCGACCTTTTAATGAACGGCGCCGACATCCGAAGCGTCCAAGCGATGCTGGGACATTCCTCCATTACAACAACCCAGATTTATACCCACGTTACCAACAAAGGACTGAAGGAAGTGCACCAAGCGTTTCACGGGAGAAGAAATAAAAGAAAATAATATTGTGGGACCAGCAGGATTCGAACCTGCGACCAAGCGATTATGAGTCGCGCGCTCTACCACTGAGCTATGGTCCCATTGCGATAAACAAAATTGGATGTTTTTCTATTGTGGTCGCTAGTGGACTCGAACCACTGACCTCTACAATGTCAATGTAACGCTCTAACCAACTGAGCTAAGCGACCTTTTAACTTTAATTAAGTTTATTTTATTTTTTTCATTAAGTCAATTTAAATAACCGTTTTGACGGTTATTTTTTAATACTCAACAATCAAGCTCTCTTATTTCTACACAGTCTTAACCGGATTTGGAACAGAATTAATATTTCTTGCCACTTCCTTTTCAGAAACCTTTTCTTTCACCCCCGGCCTGGCAATTTCTTCGAAAAATAAAACCCAAAGCGCTTGTTTGAAAACTTCAAACACCGAAAGGATTGCGAGAAGAATCACTCCGACAACGACCGCGCCGAAAACCGAAGCGGCCGTCACGCCGGCGGCGCCGGCCAAAAGATAAAGAATGCCGCTTAACAACGCAAAGATAACCACAACCGGCAAAATAATCAACCCGACTAAAATTGCCAGGATCAAACCTATTAAGGCGAAAACCAAAAGCGCCACCAAACTGGTCAAGACATTTTCCCTGAACAAAGAGTAGGCATTTTCCAGCGCTTCTCCGAAAGGAAGATCGCCGAGAACCGCGTAAAGGTAGCCGTAAGTTCGCAAAAAAGTTATCAGAAACATAAGCGGAATAACTATGATGACCGCCAACGCCGCTATAACGGATCCGGTGATGTAAGATTTGGTATAAAAGAAAAAATAAACCGGGACTAAAAATACGAACAAAGTTCCGATAGTAAGCGCGCCCATAATCAAACCGATCAGAAACAATCGCCAAAAATATTTTTTTCCCTGATGCACTGCGGAATGAAAATTCATCTTTCTGCCCTTCACACTCTCTCCGGCCGCTTTTATTATTGAGCCTCGCCCGACTATGGCCAGCACTATGATGACAGCATAGATAAGCAATATCATGGCGGCCGCCAGCAGGATGATCGGCATATGGGAATAGACAAAATCAAGCACCGGTTGATTTGCGGGACCGTCATTTTTGGAATAATTGAAAACTACCGAGGCGGATTGTCCGAACGCGACAAAAAAGCCAAGCCACCAAAGATATTTATTTTTCCAAGCGATATGGAAAGCTTTTTGTATTAATTTGAAATAATTTATGTGGCGCATACGTTTTTACATATTATAAATCAAAAATGGATACTGCACAATCGGGAAATTGGAAAAAAACAAAAGGCCCGCGAAAAAACGCAAGCCCAAAGCAAAATTCTTATAGTTTTTATTTCTCTTGTTTTGTTTCGGAAACAGCTTCCGAAGTTTCATTCGCCGTTTCCGATTTTTTCAAACCTACGATTTCATTGTACTCATCCTGTTCAACCGTTTCTTTCTGCAAAAGAACAGAAGCCAGGCTGTCCAAAGTCGCTTTTTTGTCTGTAAGAATTTTTTCCGCAACCTTGTACGCTTCGTTTATAAATTTGGAAACCTGGTTGTCAATCTCTTCCGCGGTTTTTTCAGAATAATTTTTTTCTTCTTGAATCTCTTTGCCCAAGAAAACAAGCTCCTCCTTGTGTCCAAAGGTTCGCGGACCAAGATCGCTCATTCCAAAACGAGTTATTAAGTTGCGTGCCATCGCGGTCGCTCTTTCCAAGTCATTGGAAGCCCCAGTCGTCACATCGCCAAAAGTAAGTTTTTCACTGACATAACCTCCCAAGAAAACCGAAAGTTCGTCGATAAAATATCCTCTCGAGTGCAGCCGCTTGTCTTTTTCCGGAGCGCTTAAAGTATATCCGCCCGCTTGTCCGCGGGAAATTATGGAAACTTTGCGCACCGGGTCGGCATTTTTCAGACTGGAACCCACCAGGGCATGGCCGGCTTCATGATAAGCAATAATTTTCTTTTCTTCTTCGTCAATCCTCCTGCTTCTCCGTTCCGGGCCAAGAATTACTTTCTCGATCGATTCAGTCAATTCATCCATGTCAATATGCTTTTTTCCGCGCCGCGCCGCCAAAATCGCCGCTTCATTGACCAGATTGGAAAGATCGGCCCCGGAAAATCCCGACGTGCGCTCCGCAATCCGGCGCAAATCCACTCCTTTGCCAAAAGGCTTGTTGGCCGAATGAATATTCAAGATTTCCAAACGTTCTTCAATGTCTGGCAGATCCATCACGACACGCCGATCAAATCTTCCCGGCCGCAATAGCGCCGGATCAAGAACGTCCGGCCGGTTGGTTGCGGCAATTACAATTACATTTGTAGTTGTGTCAAATCCGTCCATTTCAACCAGAATCTGATTCAAGGTCTGTTCTCGCTCGTCGTGCCCCCCGCCCAATCCGGCACCGCGATGTCGCCCGACAGCATCAATCTCATCAATAAACACGATCGCCGGAGCGCTGCGCTTAGCTTGTTTAAACAAGTCGCGTACGCGTGAAGCTCCAACACCCACAAACATCTCCACAAACTCCGATCCGGAAATATTAAAGAAAGGCACATTGGCTTCTCCCGCCACCGCCTTGGAAATTAAAGTCTTTCCGGTTCCCGGAGGTCCAAGCAACAGCACGCCCTTTGGAATTTTGGCGCCCAGTTTCAAAAACTTATTCGGATTTTTCAAAAAATCGACAATTTCATGAAGCTCTTCCTTGGCCTCCTTGGCTCCGGCAACATCTTTAAATGTCACTTTATTTCTCTTGTCTTTCGGGTCTATCATCCGCGCGCGAGAACTTCCGAACGACATCGCTTGATTATTTCCACGCTGCGCTTGCCGCATCATAAACCAGATGAATCCGGCAACAAACAAAAACGGCAGCAGGATCGGCAGCAAAGTGCTCAACCAAAAGTTGGCTGAAGAAGTTTGGACATTAATATTCACGCTTTGCAACTGCTGGCTGTCCACGCCGTAATTTTTCAACGTTTCCACAATGCCGGACTCCGATTCTTTTGTGGATTTTTCTGTCGTACCGTCTTTCATCGTAATAGTCAAATCATTGTTATCGACAGCGATTTCTTTAACCTTGCCTTGGTCGATCTGAGTCACCAATGTTCCCAAAGAAACGTTGGTTGGTTTCTGTTTTGGCGCGTTATAAAGGGCTAGAATTCCCGAAATTATCAAAAAAACAAGAATTAAAATACCCAGATTTTTCATTAACTTTTTCATCAATTTTATCTAAATTTAATTATTTACAATTTAACAATAAAAATTTTACCACGTTTCCGGATTAATTTCAAGCCTTTCAATACTACAAATTGGGGCTTATTCTTCGTACTTTTCAACATCTTGCGAATTTCCTCGACATGTGCCAGTTCTATATCTTTTATGTCGGCCTTTTTCTCGGCGACAGCCCGCAAAAGCACCTGCCGTTGCAACGCCACCGGAAGTTCCAGGATTTTTTTCACTTCCAATTCTTTATTTTTTTCATACGCTTTTTCAGCCAAATTATTTAGCAGCATGTAATCTTCCCCTATTGAGAGCGTTTCTTTAAAAAGCGTTTCCTTTATATTGGGATTGAAATTTTTTTCCAGATGCGGAATCAGTTTGTTTCTGATTTTATTTCGCAAAAAAATTATTTCCTTGTTGGTTTTGTCAATTCTATATTTTAATTTTCTTTCTTTAATATATCGGATTATTTCTTCGCGCGAAATTGCCAAGAGCGGCCGGATAATTTTTCCAGTCCTAAATCGCATCGCCGCCAATCCGGAAAGTCCCGCGCCGCGGATGATCCGCATCAAAAAAGTTTCCGCTTGGTCGTCTTGGTTGTGCGCAACCGCAATCAGATCAAAATTATTTTCACTTCTGATCTTTTCAAAAAATTCATAGCGAATGTCCCTAAGTTGATTTTCCGAAGGAAAATTCTTTGCATCCTTCTCCTTAGTTAAGGAGAAGGTGTCCCGATTTAATCGGGACGGATGAGGTTTGAGCACCGGTTTCAACACAAAAATTTTCAATTCATATTTCTCCGCCAATTTTCTCACAAATTTTTCATCCGCTTCACTGTCTTTTCCGCGCAATCCGTAATTAATATGCGCGATAATCAACTCCAAATTATATTTCGGCTTTAATTTCGTAAAAATATCCAAAAGACAAACCGAATCCGGCCCGCCCGAAACTCCCAGCACGATCTTCGCGCCTCTCGCAAAAAGCTCCTGCTGGAAAATGGTATTTTGGATTTGTTTAACGAGATTTTTCATATTCAAATAATTTTAACTGTCCCAGGCTAATTGTCAACCGCGCGCCTGCCTTCTTTTATTTTCTATTTTTATTTCCAAAGTTATTTTTATTGAATCCTCTTCATTCCAATTACTTAATCACTTTTGTGCGATTGCACAAATTTGATTACAGATGTACAATTCAGACATCAAACTTGCAATCCTCAACTTAATCACATCTGTGCAATCGCACAATTTTGATTATTGAATGAATAATAACTAATATTGGAAAAATAAATGGCGACTGACAAAAATAAAATCTCACTTAGAAAAACTTTCGAAGAAAAATTTTTATACAATGATAGTCTGCCGGCAACGGCCGGAAAATTTTTATTAGCAGGCTTAGCTGCCGCTCCCATCCTTGTTACGGCGGCTATTGCTCCCAATGTCTTTTCAGAAATTAAAAATTTTGAAAGAAAAAATAAGTACTCAAAAAAGCAAATACAAACCGCGTTTAACAATTTGAAACAAAGAAAATTAATTGAAATAATACAAGAAGGTGAAGATAAATTTAAAGTTCAACTTACGAACAAAGGACAGAAACGCATCAAGGAATTATCCTTTGAGCTGCTGGAAATTAAAAGACCAAAAAAATGGGATGGAAAATGGCGCATATTGATTTTTGACATACCTTCCTACCCGAAAATTTACAACCAGGCCAGAAACGCGCTTCGCAATAAAATTAAGGATTTAGGTTTTTACCAAATGCAAAAGAGCGTTTGGATTTGTCCTTATGAATGCGAAGATGAGATCTTGTTTGTTGCTGAAATATTTAAAATTCAGAAGCATATTGAAATCATTACTGCTGAAAAGCTTCTGCATGAAGAAAAAATTAAAAAAATATTCAGACTTAAATAATTCCAATCTTTTTATATGATAATCAAATTTGTGCGATTGCACAGTTTTGATTATATTGTATAAATTAAGCTCGGTTTATCTTAAAAGATTTTAATAGATGCACTTCTTGATTATATCCATCAGCTGAATGAATCACCCTGCGCCAAGAGCGCAGGGTATCCAGTTGAGGCATGACACTTGAGTCTAAAGTAGTCTCAGCTGAACCTTTTCTGGAGTTGCTCCTTGGTTTCGGATGTATTGTTCTAAATTTTT
>JAJYKZ010000027.1 GCA_021788105.1 bacterium | reverse complement strand
TCAAAACTGGAAACTCCCTACCGAATCAGATTCTCCGAAAATTTGGAACCGGAACTGAAAAAAATCAGCGCGGAAATCGTGATGCAAGCTTTTTAAAATTTCATTCATACGACCAAAAAAACAAAAAGGTTACATTTTATCTGTGTTGCTTAAGATATTCCCTAATCGCTTCGGCCTGGTTAAACTTTTCTTCTTTGGCGCCGAAAAGCAAGGTAACTTTGCGCTTTTTGGCTTCCGCGCGGATCGTGCCCAACAGCTCTTTTTTCTCTTCCAATTCCCGGAAATAGCGCCGCCTGAATTCCGGCCATTTTTCCGGATCGTGCCCATACCATTTGCGCAAACCGTCGCTCGGTCCGACATCTTTTAGCCACAGGTCCAATCTGGCTTTTTCTTTCGTGATTCCGCGCGGCCACAGCCGATCAACTAGAATCCTAATGCCATCCTCCTTTGAAGTTGGTTCATAAATTCTTTTGATCTTGATCATAAATCTTTAAATATTTATTCCTATATATGATACAATTTCGAGCGATTGACTTGTTTTTACTCTTTGTAATATAATTAATCAGGCTTGTAAAATTCATATGGAGCATTGAAGTGGCTACCAACCATGGAGCTTCCGCGAGCGACTGGCGATAACAGTGCGAAAAGTGCCCGAAAATTATGGGAATTCGAGTGGAACCGTCCGAATCATGGACCTCGAAGTCGATTAATTTTTTGGCATTTTTTTATTTAAATTTAATTTTAAAAAACTTATGGACAAAAAAAATAAAATCGAAATTCTCCGCCATTCAGCCGCGCACGTTTTGGCCGCCGCGGTGCTGCAGATGTTTCCGGACGCCAAGTTCGGGATCGGCCCGGCGATCGAAAACGGCTTTTATTACGATTTCGACCTGCCCCGCACTCTGATTCCGGAAGATCTGGCGATCCTGGAAGACAAGATGAAAGAGATCATCAAAGCCAATCATAAATTTGAACGCGCCGAAATTTCCGCTCGGGAAGCCAAATCCGATTTTGAAAAACTCGGACAAACCTATAAGCTCGAACTTATTTCCGATTTGGAAAAAGCGGGCGAAAAAATTTCCGTTTATAAATCCGGTTCTTTTATTGACCTCTGTTCCGGTCCGCACATTGATTCGACCGGCGAAATCGACCCGGAAGCTTTCAAGCTTACCAAAATTTCCGGCGCTTACTGGAAAGGCGACGAAAAAAACAAGCAATTGCAAAGAATTTACGGCGTGGTTTTTGAAAGCAAAAAAGAATTGAACGAATACCTGCATATGTTGGAAGAAGCGGAAAAAAGAGACCATAAGAAATTGGGCAAAGAACTGGATTTATTTTCTTTTCATCCGGAAGCGCCTGGTTCAGCTTTCTGGCATCCGAAAGGAATGATCATCTGGAACGAACTGGAAAAATTCGGGAAATCTATCCGAAAAAAATACGGCAATCTGGAAATCCAAACTCCGCAACTGGCCAAAAGCATTCTTTGGAAAACTTCCGGCCACTGGGACCACTACAAAGATGATATGTTTTATTTCGATGTTGAAAAAGAAACCTATTGTTTGAAACCAATGGATTGTCCATTTAACATCAAGATTTACCAAACTAAACAAAGATCATACAAGGAACTGCCAATTCGTTACACGGAAATTGGTCGCGTAATGCGAAACGAGAAATCCGGCCAACTCAACGGGCTTTTGCGCGTCCGATCAATCACTCAAGATGACGCTCATATTTTCGCCATGGAAAATCAAGTCGAAGAAGAAATTGGAACTTTGTTGAAAATGGTTAAGGAATATTATAAAGTTTTTGCGATCGAACCGGAATTTTATCTTTCAACCCGCCCGGATGATTTTTTGGGAGAAATTCCGACTTGGGATAAGGCGGAAGCCGATCTCAATAACGCTTTGGCCAAAGAAAATATTTCTTATGAACTAAAGGAAAAAGACGGCGCTTTTTACGGACCAAAAATCGACATTGATATGAAAGACGCCTTAGGCCGTCGCTGGCAATTGGCAACCATTCAACTAGATTTTCAATTACCGCAAAGATTCAATCTTGAATACATAGCTAAAGATGGCAGCAAACAAGTTCCGGTTATGATCCACGCGGCCATATTTGGATCCTTGGAAAGATTTATTGGAATTTTAATGGAACACACCGGCGGTATTTTACCGACTTGGCTCGCTCCCGTCCAATCGGTCATCATTCCGGTTTCGGAAGAAAAATTTGGAGATTATGCGCGCAAAGTGAAAACAGAATTGGAATCGGCCGGAGTACGAGTGGAAATCAATGATTCGACTGACACGCTTGGAAAAAGAATCAGCGAAGCAGAGAAAGAAAAAATTCCGTACATGCTGGTCGTCGGACAGAAAGAGATGGACTCTGTTTCAGTCGCAGTCCGGAAAAGAAACAACAAGCAACAGGAAGTGATGAAATTGGATGAATTTGTGGAAAAGATCGAGAAAGAAATTGAAGAGAAGAAATAATACCAACAAGAAAAGCCAGGAATTCCAACCTGGCTTTTATGCTTGAAAAGAATAAGACTTTAAGATATAATGCTTGGATATGAAAAAATATTTTATTAAAACTTTCGGCTGCCAGATGAACCACAGTGACAGTGAGCGCATCGCGGCCTATTTAGAAGACAATAAATTAAAACCAGCTTCCAATCCAGAAAAAGCTGATGTTGTTGTGTTCAACACTTGCGGCGTGCGCCAAATGGCAGAAGACCGGGTTTATGGACAAATTCATAATATCAGAAAGAAAAAACAGAAAACTAAAATAATTTTGACTGGTTGTCTGGCCAATCGCAAAGACGTGCAAAAAAGACTAAAAGACAAAGTTGATCTGTTTTTTCCAATCAATGAGTTTGAAAAATTAGAAAATTTTGTCATTGGAAATTCATTGGAAATTGAAAATTTAAAATTGAAAATTTCGGCACAAAAAATTTCACATATCCAAGAAAGCATAGCTTATTTATCCATCAATCCTAAATATACCAATAATTTCCAGGCCTTTGTTCCTATCATGACCGGTTGCAATAATTTCTGTGCCTATTGCGTCGTGCCATACGCCCGCGGCCGAGAAGTTTCCCGCCCGCATCAGGAAATTATCAAAGAAATAAAAGCTCTTATTAAAAAAGGCTATCAAGAAATAACTTTACTTGGCCAAAATGTTAATTCTTATCATGACAGTAAGATTAATTTTTCCCAGCTTTTGAAAAAAGTCGACGCCATTCCGGGAAACTTTCGAATACTTTTTGTTTCCAATCATCCCAAAGACGTTAACGATGAGATGATCGAAACAGTTACGTCTTGTAAAAAAGTCTGCGAATATTTCCACCTGCCGCTCCAAGCCGGATCAGACGAAGTGCTTCGCCGGATGAACCGCAAATACACCGCTAAAGATTATTTGAAAATTGTAAATAAAATCAAAAAAGCTTTCGAAAAAAATAAACCTGGAAAATTATTTTCCATCACTTCCGACATCATCGTCGGCTTTCCCGGCGAAACCAAGAAACAATTCGAGGAATCGGCCGAAATGATGCGGAAAGCCGAATATGATATGGTTTATTTCGGCCAATTCTCTCCCCGCCCCGGCACGGCCGCCTGGAAAATGAAAGACAACGTTTCTAAAACCGAAAAAGCCCGCCGGGAAAAATATTTGAATGAAATCCTCAAGAAAACTACTTCTGAAAATAATAAAAGCCATGCCGGAAAAACTTTGGAAGTCTTGATCGAAAAAGAAGCAGACGAATTCTACTACGGTAAGACTCGGACGATGAAAAATGTAAAAATTCCCGCGACTGGAAAGGGCTTGGTTGGAAAAATATTAAATGTAAAAATCGCAAAAGCGAATGCGTGGAATTTAGAAGGCAAATTAAATTAAGACAATTTTTATGCCTACGCCTAATTTTTGTCTAAATTCTATAATGAAGCAAGGAAATAAAATTATCGTGATTCTGGGCCCGACCGCATCCGGCAAGTCGGATGCGGCGATTCGGCTTGCCCGAAAATTTGATGGAGAAATCATCTCGGCCGATAGCCGCCAGATTTATCGAGGCATGGACATTGGATCAGGGAAAGTAACCAAAGCCGAGCAAAAACTGGCCAAACATTGGATGCTCGATATCATTTCGCCTAAAACCAGTTTCAGCGCCGGACAGTTTAAAAAGAAAGCGGATAAAATCATTTCCGACATTTTAAAGCGCGGAAAAATTCCGATCGTCTGCGGTGGCACCGGTTTTTGGATCAAAGCGATCGTGGACAACGTAGAATTTCCGGAAGTAAAACCGGATTGGAAACTGCGCGAAAAACTTTCTAAAAAATCAACCGAAAAATTATTCCAACAACTCGAAAAACTTGATCCTGAAAGAGCCAAAACTGTCGACCCGAAAAACAAAGTCCGCCTCATCCGTGCCATTGAAATCGCAAAATCTTTGGGCAAAGTTCCGGAAATAAAATCAGAACCGAAATATAACGCATTACAAATCGGAATCGATATGCCTAAAGAAAAATTACACAAACGCATAGAAGTCAGATTGGAAAAAAGATTCCAGCAAGGAATGATAAAAGAAGTAAAAAAATTACACAAGCAAGGCGTAAGCTGGAAAAGATTGGAAAGTTTCGGTTTGGAATACAGATGGATCGCGCTTTATCTTCAGAAGAAAATTTCCAAGGAAGAAATAAAAGAAAAGCTTCTGCAAGAGATAAAAAATTACGCCAAACGCCAGATGACCTGGTTTCAAAAAGACGAAAGAATTTTCTGGCTGAAAAATTACAAGCAGATCGAAAAAAAGGCAAGAAAATTTTTAAAATAAAAAACGGACCCGATCATAGATTCATAATCAAGGTCCGTTTTTGTTTTTTTGGCATGAGCTCATTTACTTCTGAGCCCCATGACAAGAGCTGCAGTCTTTCTTTTTCCCTTTTTCACTACACTTGTTACAATTATTAAAACATCTCCCTGTCTGACACAACCTACATTCACATTGACCAATCTCAATTATCTTTTCTTTTTCTTTTGTCGTCATAACAAATGCCTCCTCTTATTCAAATTTTCAAGGTAAAAAAATCCGCCTATGCGGCGGTTTTTGTAGGATTATTGTATTCTTTTCGAACGCGATAATCTTTCAGTGCTTCTTTTGAAATTTCAAACTCAGAAACTATAGCGTTATCACCAATGCCCTGCTTTCTTAACACTTCGATATGATTGTCAGAAAGTATGACCCTAATTTTTCTAATAAATTTTTGTGCCGCCTCAACTTTTTCATATTTTGTCTTTGCAAGCATATCAAAAATTTCTGAAATTTCCTGACTCCCCGCCCAAACTCTTTCAGCATTTATATATCCAGTGATTGCTTCTTGCACACTATTCTCTCTCCAGCCGCCCAGCAAACCATCTATCTGATCAGAGATCTTAGTCATTAACATCTTTTTTTTGTTTTCTATCTTATCTTTCAAATACTCTTGTCCTTTCAACATCTGATTTGTTACTATTTTTTCTTCAAAACTTCCCATATTATTGAAGTTTATTTTTTAAAATTTCCGTAACAATTCCCGGATTAGCCTTGCCCTTCGTTGCCGACATCACCTGCCCCATCAGAAATTGCAAAGCGTTCGTTTTGCCGGCCCGGTAGTCTTCCACCGACTTCGGATTGGCATCAAGCACTTTCTGGACAATATTTTCCAATTCCTTTTCATCACTCACTTGAGCCAGATTTTTTTCAGAAATGATGTGTTCCGGATCGGCACCAGTCCGATACATTTCTTCCAAAACAATCTGGGCCGCGCTGGAATTGATTTTTCCGTCCGCCACAAAACCGATCAGTTCCGCGTAATTTTCCGGGGTAATTTTTATTTCTTTAATTGACTGATTATTTTTCACCAGATGTTTCTGCAGCTCGCTGACGATGTAGTTGGCCGAGAGCGTCACACATTTTTTCTCATCAGCCGCCACTTCCCCGCAAGTTTTTTTCTCTTTGACTTCTGAAATCACATCTTCAAAATATTCCGCCAGATCTTTGTCGCTTGCGATCACTTCAATATTTTCCGCTGACAAGTTATATTCCTCGGCAAAACGTTTTTTCTTAGCCTCCGGCAATTCCGGCAACCGGCGGCGCAACAGCTCGATTTGATCATCGGTAAATTTGAGCGGCGGAATGTCGGGTTCCGGAAAATAACGGTAATCGTGCGCCTCTTCTTTGACTCTTTGCGAAACGGTCGCGTCGCGGTCGCTGTCATAGCCGCGCGTTTCCTGGACAACTTTTTCGCCTTTTTCCAAAACTTCGGTTTGCCTTTTTATTTCGTAATCGATCGCTTTTTCCACAAACCGAAAAGAATTGATGTTCTTCACTTCGACTTTCGTTCCGCTCAATCGGTCTTCGCCTTCTTTGTGGAGGGAGATATTTACCTCGCAACGCATGTGCCCTTTTTCCATATCAGCTTCAGAAATTTCCAAATAGCGGCAAATCTGCTGCAGCTTCTGGCAAAATAGCCGCGCTTCGGTTCCGTTTTCAAAATCCGGTTCGGTGACAAGTTCCATAAGCGGCACACCGGCTCGATTGAAATCAACGAGCGTGTGATCCGCACCTTTGGGATGAACTAATTTTCCCGTATCCTCTTCCAAATGAATTCTGGTAATGCCAATTTCTTTCCCGCCAACTTCCATTTTTCCTTTTTCGCAGAGCGGTTGGTCGTACTGGGAAATCTGATAGCCTTTCGGCAGATCGGGATAGAAATAATTTTTGCGGTCGAATTTGGATTCTTTTCTCAATTGACAATTCAAAGCCAGGCCGGCCATTTGAACAAACTCAATGGCTTTTTTGTTGGGTACCGGCAGCGTTCCTGGCTGGCCAGTACAAACCGGGCAAATATTAACATTGGGTTCTTTCTCAAGGCCTAATCCGTTCTTGCTATCACAAAACATTTTCGATTCTGTCTTCAATTCGACGTGAATCTCCATGCCGATTGTTGATTGATATTTGGACATAAGCATTAATACAAGAATTTACTTCTTAGCCCAGTTTATCACAAAAAAAGAAAAGAAAAAAGCCGAGAAAAATCTCGGCTTTTAACTATTTCTTGTATATCCTCAAGCTATTTGTCACGACCGAAACGGAACTGAACGCCATGGCCCCGGCGGCGATAGCCGGACTAAGGACGCCGGAAATCGCCAACGGAATAGCGATGACATTGTAGAAAAACGCCCAAAATAAATTCTGCCGGATCGTCCGGAAAGTCGTTTTGGAAAGCCGGACCGCTTCCACCACTTTTTCCAAATTGTTCTGCATCAAGATAATTTGCCCGGCTTCTTTGGCAATGTCAGTCGCGC
>JAJYKZ010000011.1 GCA_021788105.1 bacterium | reverse complement strand
GGGGTAGCGTTTTTCCTCAACTCTCTTCTGGTTTCAATTTTATTTTTTCTGTTATGAACAGATTGCATATTTAAGGGTCTCATATTTTCCCTCTCCTTAATTAAGGAGAGGGATTAAGGGAGAGGTTAAAAAAGAAAGTAATTCTCTCAACCTCTTCCCTGACCCTTCTCCTTGTCTAAGGAGAAGGGGAAAGTAGGAAAATAATAATTTAAGTTTTTATATCGCCAACAAAAATTTGTTTACTAGAGAATTTAATGAAGTTGCAAATTTTTCCCACAAAACCACGGCCCAATGCTTGTGCGGATAGGAATAGGTGAAAATGTAGGTGTTATTACTGTTCGCATGGACGGTTTGGATGTCCAGAATTTTATTCAAATTATCGTAGCTGAAATTTTTTATTTTATCTAATCCGGTTAAATTTATTTGCTGTTCTTTTTTATTTTCCAATTCCGGAGCTGGCGAAAAATTTTTCGCGCTTTCCGAAAGTTGAGCTTTATTTTCCGGCGCGGGATTTGTCTGCGGGACGGATGACGCGGCTGTCGTTTTTTGAGAAATTTCATTCTGCGGAGCGGGGGCGGAAGAACCTTTTTGCGCGATATCTGCGGAAGATATTGAAATAGTGTTGGTCCATTGCCATTTTTTTCCAACTTTTTTATAAACCGCGTCTTCCGGAACGCCGCCTTTGAAAGAATAATTGGCCTTGGAAACGGCCCGGCCGGACGGATCGCGCAGTTCAATTTTTGACGCAGTGTTGTTGAGCGTAAAAGACGAATATGTAGAAGTAATTTTTTTGCTTTGGCCCGGTTTCAGGATAAAAGTTTTTTTGATCGGATGGTTGATCAATTTTTTCGGTCCCGCGGCGATCGACCAATTTTTCAAGTTGATTTTTTTGGAAGAATTGTTTTTTATAGTCAAATTTTCTATTTTACCGTCCTTTCCTTTCGGATTGGGGACAATGCTGACAATTTCCACTTTCCGTTTCGGATAATTTTTAACTTCGACTTTGAAATTTTCCGTGGCACTCTCGCTGCCGCTGTAAATCTTCAGATTGGCGGCATAAGATCCGGTTTTTGCGTATTTATGTTTGGTTTTTTGCAGATAACTTTTGTGGCCGTCGCCGAAAGTCCAGGTGAATTTCGGTTTTTCTCCCAGCAAGCGGTCCGGATCGGAAATTTTTCCTTCAAAACCGGCCGGCATATTTTTATAAATATTATTGTCTTGGCTGATTTTAATTTTGATCGGCTGGTCGAACGCGTTTTCTTTTCCCGGCGTCAGTTTGCGGCTCCATTGCCAGCCGGTTCCGTCGAAAGAATAGGAATAATTTTCTTTCGTGCCGGAATATTCAAGAGAAGAAACCGAATCTCCATTAGGATTAAAAAGTCCGAGCGTTTCTTCGTCGGTATTGTTCAGGGCGATTTTGGAATCTTTGGAATAGACAACTAAATATTTTTTGGGACCGAGAGTGGTTTTGGCTGAAAAACTATATTTTTTATGGCTTTTATCTTCCAGGGTCCAATTTTCCAAATCAATCGGATCATTTCCAAAATTATATAGCTCGATAAATTCGTTTTCTTTTTCATCGCCCAGCGGATTAGGCAGAATTTCATTGATGCGGATTTCTGTGGAATAGGCTTCGGGTTGCGCGGGCTCTGCCGGAGCAGATGGAGAATTTGAGAGAGAATCGGAGGTCGAACTGGAATCGGCAGGCGCATTTTGCGGTCCTTCGCGAAAAGAACTGTTGCGGGGAGAAGGATTGTTTGTAATTTCAAAATCTGCAAAATTATTGCCAGTGTCGGAAAAATTTTTTCGTTCAATGCTTTGATTTTTGCCAGGATTGGGCGCGGGAGTTCCTTCCGAGTCGATAGCTGCTCCATAGCCGACTTTATCAACGATGGTTCCATCGGAATTATATAATATCACCGCATAGTCATTGGATAAATAATAAGACGCGCTTGAATAGGCGATATCGGCAGAGAGCGCTTCTTTATAATCCGGGTGTGCGATTAAAAAATATCCATGGACAGGAATAGACCCTAAAAATTTAGCGGAACTTAGGAGGGTGCTTTCGGATCCGGTTTTTGATTTTTTGGTTAACTTAAAACCATTTAAAATGACGGATTTATCAGTTGGATTAAAAAGTTCTACAAATTCATCATTGGCAGTGGTTCCGGCAGTTTGAATTTCATTGATGATTATATGATCCGTATCGGCAAAAACATTTTTTTCCAAACAAAAAAACCCTGCGAAACACAGGGCAAAAAACAATAATAAAATTGTTTTTTTACTTTTCACCCGTATTTTATTTTTGTTTTGATTTTTTATTTAAACTAAACCGAATCTTTTTGCAGAATGTTTTTCAGCTGTTCAGTGCTTTCCTGTTCTTTTTGTTTGCCCAAGCGGACGATAATATCTTTTATGCCGTACGGATCGGGCACCCGGCGGAAAAGGAATTTTTCCTGTTCGGCGGCGGTCTGGATCTGAACATCGCCGAAATCCATCATTGTGGAAAGGATGCCGGTGACATTGGTCGTGATGTCCTGTATTTTTTCCAGACTGACTTCGCTGACATCGCGGGAAAAAAGACCTTTCTGTTCGATGTTAATGACTCTTTTATTGGTGATGACCCAGACGTCGAAATAATAGTCGATCCATAAGATGAAAAACAAGATCCAAATGATCATCGCGAAAGAATTTTCCGCGAAAAGAAACAAAGAATGCATCAAGGAAGTGTTGAATGCCGGAAAAAGAATTGGCAAATAGACAAAGCTGGCAAACAGCATAAGAACCATCAAGAAAATAACAAACATGTGATAGGCGATGTTGAACCAGTGCCTCCGGATAATTTTTATTATTTGCTCGCTGGAATTTTGACCGATTATGTTTTGGACGTTCATTGGTTTGGATTAAAAAGCTAATAATTTCGAAAGAATGGTGTTCCAATCCATGGAAAAAAACATCAGCAAGTTGGAAAAAAGCAACCCGGCGGAAACTACGACAAAAAACACCAGCATAACAGTGTTTAATTCCGATTCAGAAGAAAAACGCACCATGTGATAGACGATGAAAAAAGAAATGAAAAGATAAATTAAAATTACGATTGCGTAGAGCGCTAAAATAATTTCTGCTAACATAATGGTTGTGCTTGATTATTTTTATTATAGCACAAAAATTTTAAAAACCAAAAAATAAATTTATAAAAAAATCCAAATTTAAAATAAACCTTCTTGTTTGTTGTAGGGAATGTCCAAATGCTTGTAGCCGTTTTCGGTGACGACGCGGCCGCGGGGAGTGCGCGCCAGGAATCCGATCTGTAAAAGATATGGTTCATAAACATCCTCGATTGTTTTTATTTCTTCTGAAGTGGCGGCGGCGATAGTGGAAAGGCCGACCGGACCGCCATTGAATTTTTCAATAATCGTCCGGAGAATGTGCTTGTCGGCCGGTTCCAGCCCGATCGGATCAACGTCAATCATTTCCAGGGCTTCGCGGGCGACCGCGCTGTCTACGGAAATATGATTTTTAATTTGGGAATAGTCGCGCACGCGCTTCAGAAGCCGGTTGGCGACGCGGGGGGTTTGTCTGGAACAGCTGGCGATTTTTTCCAGTCCGGAATCTTCGACGGCGACATCCAAAATTCTGCTCGAACGCTTGAGAATATTTTTTATTTCTCCATCCTCGTAAAACTCCAGGCGATAGGTGGCGCCGAAACGATTGCGGAGCGGATTGGAAATCGAACCCAGTTTAGTAGTCGCGCCGATCAAGGTGAAGCGGGGAAGATCGAGTTGAATCGTGCGGGCGGACGGGCCTTTGCCGATGATGATGTCCAGCTTAAAATCTTCCATGGCCGGATAAAGAATTTCCTCGATTGATTTGTTGAGGCGGTGAATTTCATCAATGAAAAGAATATCGCCGTCCTGGAGATTGGTGAGAATCGAGCCGAAGTCGCCGACCCGTTCGATGGCCGGGCCGGAAGTGGTTTTGATGTTAACGCCCATTTCTTTGGCGACAATGTTGGCCAGAGTGGTTTTGCCCAAACCGGCCGGGCCGTAGAGCAAAACATGTTCGATCGGTTCAGCTCTTTTTTTGGCGGCTTGGATCAAAATGTCCAGATTTTTCTTGACTTTTTCCTGGCCGACATATTCGGAAAAACTCTGCGGGCGCAAAGTGGAGTCAAGATTTATGTCTTCGGATTGTTCGCTTGAATTAGTAAGCATTTTTTTAAATAAAATTCCTAAGTCTTAGCTTATTCTAACACTACTTGACAGAATTTAAAAGCTATGCTAGGATACTTAGTCATCCTTTTTCCCCACACAAATTGTGCTTTAGGAAGGCAGAAAAGCAATGCATTTAGTGCCGATATGATTAGGGCGCAATTCGCGTGGGGAAAAAATATGATGACTAGCAGTAAACTGTAGACAACTTTGGGGACTTCTATCTTTTGTCCTCAAAACCGGGAACTTTTTTATCAAGACATGGGCGAATGGGTTTCGGCTCGTTCGTGCCTCGATACTGTTCCTTCCCTGAAGCTCCAAGTTTTAGGATTATTGTCTACAGATTAGTGAAAATAAAAGACCGGCAGTTTCGTCGGTCTTTTAATATTTTAAAGATTTTATTTTACAAATCCGTCACTCTCTCCACTTCCTCAATCGTCGTTTCACCTTCGAGGACTTTCAAGATGCCGTCTTGGACCATCGTGATCATTCCGTTTTCGACGGCTTTGTCCTGAAGTTCGGAAGTGATCGCCATGCGATTAATGAGTTCCTGGATATCGCGGTCAATCGCAAAAACTTCGGTGATGGTGGTGCGGCCTTTGTAGCCGATGTGGTTGCATTTCTCGCAGCCTTTCGGTCTATAGATTTCAGAAATTTTCGGAATATTCACGCCGGATTTCGGAGAAATAGTTTTTAAAACTTTTTCGATTTTTTCTTTCTCTTCTGCGGTTGGTTCGGATTTTTCTTTGCAATCGCAAAGCCTGCGGACCAAGCGCTGGGCGATGAAAGCGTTGGCGGAAGAGGCAATGTCGGTCGGAGAAACTCCCATATTCAAAATTCGCTGGACCGCTCCGGCGGAGTTGTTTGTGTGAATAGTGGAGAGAACCATATGTCCGGTCATCGCGGCTTGCACGGCAATTTGCGCGGTTTCGTTGTCGCGTATTTCGCCGATCATCAGGATGTCCGGATTTTGGCGAAGGAGCGCGCGCAGGGCGGTGGAAAAAGTATAGCCTTCTTTTTCATTGACCGGCGTTTGTAAAATTCCCTCGATCTGATATTCAATCGGATCTTCGACGGTGATGATTTTTATTTCCGGTTTGTTGAGTAAATTTAAAATGGAATAAAGCGTGGTGGTTTTTCCGGAACCGGTCGGCCCGGTGTTGAGAAGGACGCCGTTCGGTTTTTTAATTTCTTCAAAAATTTTATCCAAATTCTGTTTTCTGATACCGAGCTTGTTGATATCCAAATCAACCGAAGCTTTGCTCAAAAGCCGCATCACAACCGTTTCTCCATAGCCGCCTAAAATAATGGAAACACGCACGTCGGTGGATTTTTCTTTTACGTTTTCAATATCATCATCTAATTTTATCGTAAACCGGCTGTCCACCACTCCTTCGCGCACTTCGGTTTTGACTCCCGAAAGGATTTTTATTTCTCCCAAAAGCGCCGGATATTCATTAAGGGGAATTTCCGCAACTGTTTGGAGAATGCCGTCGATGCGGAAGCGGATTTTGACGGTTTCCGGACCCGGTTCGACGTGAATGTCTCCGACTTTTAACTGAAGAGCGGCGGCGAAGATCAGTTTATTTTTTTCAGAAGTCTTGGCGGCGTTCAAAGTTTCTGCTAATTTTTTGAAATCCGAGGAAGATTTTTCGGCTTCCTCGAAATTTTCTTTGCTGATTAAGATTCCATGTCCGAGCGAAGAGGCGATCAATTTTTCATAAATATCCAAAAGAAAATCTCCCTCGCCTGTGACGCTTTTCACCTCGTCGATTGAAGTGATGCCTTCAATGGCTTTCAAAATTCCGTCTTGGAGCATTGTGATCATGCCCGATTCCAGGGCGGCCACAGTCAGATCGGATTCGCCGGCCAGGTCCATAACCAGTTTTTCCATTTCCGTATTAATGGTGAGCACTTCAAAAATTCCGACGCGTCCTTTGTAGCCCAAGTTATTGCATTTCGGGCAGCCCTTTGGCCGGTATAGCTTGGTGATTTCTTTGGGTATTTCTATTTTGGATTTGGGAGAAATAATCGAAAGCATTTTTTTGAGCGACTCAATCGATTCTTTGGCAGGAACATATTCTTCTTTGCAGTCGCAAAGTTTTCTGACCAAACGCTGGCCGATAATGGCGTTGACGGCCGGAGCGATAAAAGAAGGTTTGACTCCCATTTCGATCAGGCGGGGAATGGTGGCTGTAGCGCTGTTGCTGTGGATAGTTGAAAGTACCATGTGTCCGGTGAGGGCGGCATTAACCGCGATGTCAGCCGTTTCATCGTCGCGGATTTCACCGACCAGCACGACGTCCGGATCTTGCCGGACGATGGCGCGCAAACCGTTGGCAAAAGTATAACCTCGTTCTTTGTCGACTTGGGTTTGGGAAATTCCTTTGACTTCATATTCAATCGGATCTTCGATAGTGATAACTTTAGTTTCCGGATCATTAAGCTTATTGATAATGGAATAGAGCGTGGTGGTTTTTCCAGATCCGGTCGGTCCGGTCGTCAGAACCATCCCGTTGGGAGCGGCGATTTGCTTTTGGATTTCTTCATAGGCCAGTCCCCGCAAGCCCAAATTCTCCACGTCGACTTTGATAGAATCTGGATCAAGAAGGCGCATCACAATGCTTTCTCCGAAATTGCCCGGAATAGTGGAAACACGAATGGCGATTTTTTTCTCGCCGATCGTCACTTCAAACGTTCCGTCCTGGGCGATGTCGGCCAGATTGAGTTTCATATCGGAAAGCATCTTGATGCGGGAAACGATCGTATGGAAAACTGAAAGCGGAAGGTAGGTGACATCATGCAGGACGCCGTCAATGCGGTAGCGCAGGCGCAATTCTTTTTCCTGCGGTTCAATGTGCACGTCGCTAGCACCCAGTTTGTAGGCGCCGCCCATTATGACATTTAAAACTTGCGAAGTCGGCAATTCACCGATGCGCTGCTTGAGCGTCAAAAGATCATTCAAATCCTTTTCAAATTTTTCCAAGTCTTCGCCGGTAAGATTGACGCTGAGATCGGTCAAAACATCCACGAAAACAATCTTCTTATAGCGTTCCCGGATTTTCCGCAGGTTATATCCGGAAACGATGAAAAGTTTGATCTCCCAATTTTTTTCTTGACGCAAGGCTTGAAGAAAATTAATCGTTTCTTCCTTGGTCGGATCGGTGGAAACCATGGAAATTTTTTTTCCGACTTTTTGGATGATTGCCAGGTTATATTTTTCAGAATCTTCTTCCGGAAGCAGCCGGATATTTTCATCGCTGATCGGGATGAGATTGGTGTCGACATATGGCAGGCCCAGTTCCTGGGCGAAAACAGCCGCCTGCTCTTCTTCGGAACGGTGGCGCATCTGGCTCAGCACCTTCTGGGTTTCTTTTTCTTTTTTTGTTTCTTCTTTTTTTGCGGTTTTGTTTAATACTTTAATCATAAAAAAGGTTTAATTTATTTATATTTTAGTTTATTTTAAGATAATTAACAAACCAGCCGAAGAAAAAGCGAGCTTTCGCCCGCCCGACTCGGTTGTGGTTTTGAAAAAAATTAAATTCCCACCTCTTTGATTTTTTTCAAAATAATTTCTCCCGCTTCTCGGAGAGAACTAAGATTTATTCTTATTTCCAGATGATCGTTTCTTTGCGCGCCGTCGATGAATGGATGAAGTTTTTTGATTATTTCTAATTCCGACTTAAGAATGGCGACCGCTGAAGAAGGCGTGTCGTTATAGACGATCATAAAAATTTTCCCTTCGCTGTAATTTTCTTTGAGCTTGTCCAAAATTGGAAAAATATCTTTGTCAGTCGCCCGGCTTTGCACGAAGTCTTCGACAGTCAGTTCCGCCCAAGCTAAGCGCGCTTTTTCTTCCCATCTTATTTTGGACATCGCGCGCCCCCACAGTTTTAAAATATGGAGCGGTTGATTTTTGTAGAGCCAGCGGACGATTTCCTGCTGGTCGGCGCCTTTGCCCATCAGGGCGGCGGATGCCAGGAAGGCTTTTGGCGTGGTATTTTTTTTCTGAAAACTGTCGGTCGCGGAAATTATGCCGGCAAGCAAACTATCGGCGATGACTTTTTCAATAATGTCAGGTTTGATATTTTCCAAAAGAGAATATACGATTTCACTGCAAGAAGACGCGGTGACGTCTATAATGTTGATCTGTCCGAAATTTTCATTGGTGCTTCGGTAGTCGATGTTTACGATCGGGACTTCAAAGAAAAGATCCGGATGGTCTTCATAAATTTTTCCCAGTCTTTCCAAATCCTGGCTGTCCAGAACAATCACCAGGTCATATTTGAATTTGGCCAGAATGAAAGAAAAATCGCGCGGATCAAGCGAGCCTTTTTCCGGCGTCAAATGAATATTGAGAAGTTTGCCATCCACTTCTTCCGTCCGGACATTGGTTATTTTATTGCGCGTAATATTAAATGACAAAACAAAATCGCGCGAACCGTCGACAGACGAGCGGATATTTTCCGGCCGGGGCAGAAAATCGAATTTTTGCGAAAGGTGATCGGAAAAAGCGACAGTGGCCCTTTTTCTTAATTTTTCTATGAAAAAGTAAAGAGCCCAGGCGCTTCCGACGGCATCGCCGCTGGGATTTTCCGGAATTAAAATCAGAATGTCTTGCGACTTTTCCAAAAAATTTTTGAATTGTTCTTGAGGCTCGAGAGTCATAAAAATATTGAAGATAGTATTACAAAGTAGCAAGAAGAAATGTTTGTGTCAATAATTTTGAGGCAAACTTGACTTTTTGGCGCATTTATTATGATGTGATTTATTAAAAATAATACTTTTTAAAAACCAACCCCCTTCTTTTTTTGTTCAAATCCGTTAGAATTAAAACTATGAAAGAAATTATCACGAACAATTTCGAAGAAACCCAAAAACTGGGAGAAGATCTGGCGAAAACCCTACAAGGCGGAGAAGTGATTTGCCTGGAAGGCGATTTGGGATCCGGCAAAACTACTTTTACGCAAGGGCTTTTGAAGGGTTTGGGTGTGGAAGTACCGTACACGAGCCCGACGTTTTTGGTGATGAAAGAATATAAACCTCACCTCGATCCTCTCCTTAAAAAGGAGAGGAAGATAATGAATATCTATCATATTGACGCGTATCGGGTTGGTCCGGACGACATTTTGGCGCTGGGCTGGGAGGAAATAATTGCAGATCCGAAAAATATCGTGATCGTCGAATGGTCCGACCGGATCAAAAATATCCTTCCGGAAAATTGCATCGAAATAAAATTTGGGTGGCTGGATGAAAAGAAAAGAAAAATAAAAATAAATTAAAAGCAGGAACAATCCTGTTTTTATTTTGTTTGTAATATTCTTTCTGGAAATATATACTTATTATAATGAGCAATAAACCTAAAAAATTAGTTCTGATCGATGGAAACGCCATTATTCACCGCGCCTATCATGCCCTGCCGCCGCTGACGAATAAGAAAGGCGAGCTTTTGAACGCGGTTTATGGTTTTACGAGCATCTTGCTGAAGGTTCTGAGCGACATTAAACCGGACTATATTATCGCGACTTTTGATTTGCGCGGGAAGACTTTCCGGCACGAGGAATACAAGGAATATAAAGCCACCCGCGTGAAAGCGCCGGACGAACTTTATGCCCAAATTGATCGCGTCAAGGAAGTGGTGCGGGCGTTCAATATTCCAATCTATGAAAAAGAAGGTTTTGAGGCGGACGATCTCATCGGGACTTTGGCCGATCAGTCGGAAAATTTGAAACTGCCGATTGAAAATATAATTGTAACGGGCGATATGGACACTCTGCAGCTCGTTAACCACAAAACGATCGTTTACGCGTTGCGAAAGGGAATGAGTGACATCGTAATTTACAATGAGGATGCGGTGCGCGAGCGCTACGGACTGGAACCGAAACAGCTGATCGATTACAAAGGTTTGCGCGGCGATCCGTCGGACAATATCCCCGGCGTCAAAGGCATCGGCGAAAAGACGGCGACCGAACTTTTGAAAGAATTCGGATCGATCGAGAATATTTATAAAAATATTTCCGAATTAAAAGGCGCGACTAAAGAAAAACTGGAGCGTGACAAGATGGCGGGAATAATGTCCAAGCGATTAGCGACAATTATTCGCAATGTTCCGGTGAAAATTAATTTGGATGAAGCGGTGACGCACGATTTTGACCGCAAAAAATTAGTCGATCTTTTTCAGGAGCTGAATTTTTTCAGTTTGATCAAAAGAATTCCAGGATCGATTTCTGAAGCTGAGGCAACACAAAAAGAAGAAACGGTGCGGGAAGTAAAAGACTTTAAATTTGAAATTATCCAAAAAGAAAACGCGGTCGAATTTTTCGAATCTTTAGACAAACAGAAGGAGGTTGCCGTCAGTCTGAATGTTTCCTCTGGAAAATATTTTGAAGCCGGGATCAAGGGCATCGCGCTTTCATACAAAACCGGGCGCGCCGGTTATGTTGAATACGCGCCGGAGGTTATTGAGGTTTTAAAAAAACTTTTGGAAAATAAAAACGTCAAAAAAATTGGTTATAATCTGAAATTTTATTCGGAGGTTTTGCAAAAATCCGGCGCCGGTCTCAATGGAGAATTGTACGACATTATGCTTGCGGCCTATGTTCTCAATCCCGGGACGAAAATCGAGTTGGAAAATTTGGTTTTGGACGAGCTGGGCGAAGAGATGGAAGTTGGCAATGGTAAAAAAGGACAGCTTGGACTGGAAATTGAATCTCTGGAAGAGGTTGCGCGGAAATTTTGCCATCAGGCCGACTACGTTTTTAAACTGAAAAATATTTTTGAAAAAAGAATTCACGAAATTTCGGCAGAGCAGAAAAAGGAGCTAAGCTCCTTAGTAGAAAGGATCTTAGCTCCTGCTTTTAAGAAGACTTTGGAGGACGTCTTTTTTAATTTGGAAATGCCGCTTGTTCCGGTTTTGGTTCAGATGGAAGAAAATGGCGTGCGTCTTAATCCGTCTGTGTTTCAGGATATTTCTGAAAAAATTGAAAAAAGAATTGAAACGTTGGAAAAAAACATTTACAAACTGGCCGGCGCGGAATTTAATATCAATTCGCCAAAACAATTGGCGGAAATCCTTTTTGAAAAGTTGCGGCTGCCGACTTCTGACGTGAAAAAATTAAAAACTGGCTATTCCACGGCGGCGGGAGAGCTGACGAAATTGCGCGGCCAGCACAAGATCATTGAGAAGGTTGAAGATTACCGCGAATTGTTCAAATTAAAAACAACGTATCTCGACACATTGCCGACTTTAGTTGATGAGCACTCCAGGATCCATACGACTTTCAATCAGGCCGTTACGGCGACCGGACGTTTGTCGTCTTCCGATCCGAACCTGCAAAATATTCCGATCAAAACGGAATTGGGCCAGTTGTTACGGACGGCTTTCGAAGCGGAACCGGGCTACAAACTGGTAAGCGCGGATTATTCCCAAATCGATTTGCGGGTGGTGGCGCACGTTTCCGGGGACAAAAAAATGATTGAAGCGTTCCAAAAAGGCGAAGATATTCACCGGACGACAGCGGCAGAAATTAACAAGGTTTCGATGTCGCAGGTGACGGAAAAAATGCGTTCGCGCGCCAAGGCTTTGAATTTCGGAATCATCTATGGCATGAGCGTCTTTGGATTTTCGGAAAGAACAGGCGTCGATCGGGATGAGGCCAGAAAGTTCATCAATGATTATATGGAAAAATTTTCCGGCGTGGCGGCTTATATGCGCGACACCAAAGAATTCGTGAAGAAGAATAAATACGTCGAAACGGAATTGGGACGAAGAAGATATATTCCGGAAATCGATTCACCGAATTTCCAAGTGCAAAATGCAGCTGAACGAATGGCGATCAATATGCCAATCCAAGGTATGTCGGCCGACATTATGAAGCTGGCAATGATTGCGGCGGAAAAATTGATCCAAGAATACGATCACGAGTCCGTCCGCACGGTTTTGCAGGTGCATGACGAACTGATTTTTGAAGTTAAAGAAGATTTGGCGGAAGAGTTCGCGAAAAAAATCAAAACCGTGATGGAAAATGTGTATAAACTTAAAGTCCCACTGGTGGTGGATGTGAAGATCGGGGAGAATTGGGGAGAGATTTAACTAGTTTTTAGCTTTTAGGTTATAGCTTCTAGGCAATTTTATAGTGTAAATTGACGATGGAAATGCTCTGTAGTATAATCGCATTATGAAAAATAATAAAAAAGAAATGACAATGGAGGATTTAGCTAGGATGATGCAAAAAGAGTTTTTATCTATCAAGGGCGAATTTGGAAAGGTTCATAAACGATTTGACAAAATGGATAGCAGGTTTGATAATTTCGAAAAAGAAATTAAAAGGCTAAGGCAGGATTTTGAAGATTTAAAGTTAAGACAGGATCAAGCTGCGTACGGATTTGAAATTAAAGACATTGAAAAAAGACTCCAAAAAATAGAGCTTAAAATAGGCATAAAAGCCGCCAACGCTTGACCTTGTCTCAAAATTTTGCTATAATAGAAACATAAGACGGGTGAAAGCCGCGTCTTTTTGTTTAAGTAATTAAAATAAAAACAAAAATATGGGAATTGGAGAACCAAAAATGCCAAACGGCGAAATTAAAAAGGAGATTCAGGCAGGCGAGGAAGAGTTTAGAGAAACCAGAGCAAGAGCAGAAGCAGAAAAACTTGCTATTCCTACTGCTGAAGTTATGGATGCATTAGCTAAAGTGTCCGACAAAAAATTAATCGAAGCATTTGATTATTTTAGAGAAAATAATATAAGGCCTGATAGTATAGCATTCGGCAGTAATAGAACAAAAGATGATAAATTGGAAGCTGCATTGTGCCTGTTGGGTGTTGATAAGGGCGGTGTTTATGGTGATCAGAGATATGAACTCACTGAATATGAAATAGTCCCATAGATTAAAATAAATTTTCAAAAATTATCTTAACCAGCCTTTCGGGGCTGGTTTTTTTTAAATTAAAAACAATAGAAACACAAAAACTACAAAAGATTGCTATCGCAATAAAGTGTAGTTTTTAAATATTTAAACTTAAATAAATTAAGAATAAAATTAAGACAATTTTTATGCTGTAGCATAATTTTTGTCTTAATTTGATTTTAAAAGTTTTGTGAAAAAAACGAGTTTTGAAAAATTATCTGGTTGTATTATCATAAATAGTAAATTAGATTCCGGATTAAGTCCGGAATGACAAAGTTTATAATTCAGAATTTCTAATTCATAACTTAAATTTTTTATGCCAGAACTGCCCGAAGTCCAAACGATCATTGATGACTTGAATAAAAAAATCAAAGGCGAAACCATCGTTGATTTTTGGAGTGACTGGCCGAAGGCAATTAAAGGGAAGTCGCTTGAAAATTTCAAAAAAGAAATCAAGGGACGGAAAATTTTGAATGCGCGGCGGATTGGAAAAAATATTTTTATTGATTTATCCGGCGGAAAAACATTATATGTTCATTTGAAAATGACCGGACATCTCTTGATTAAATTCCAAATTCCAAATTCCAAATTAAAAACAAAATCAGAATCACAAATTTCAAAATCCAAAGAACCTGACTTTTTTGGGGAGAGAGTGAATCAGTATATTCATCATATTTGGTATTTCAAGAGCAAAAAAACGATGGAATTTTCCGATCTGCGGAAATTTGCCAAAATCGTTTTGGACGACGAGGAAAAAATAAATAATCTTCCAGAAGTGAAAGCTTTGGGCATCGACGCGATGGATCCAAAGTTCACTTTCAAAGTTTTCAATGAAATTTTAGACAAAAAATCGAAAACGCCGATCGGACTTTTGCTTATGGATCAAGGCCTGATCGCCGGAGTGGGAAATATTTATCGCAGCGAAATACTTTACGGCGCGGGAATTTTACCGCAAAGAAAAAATAGCGATCTTTCGCCAGAAGAACGCAAAAAAATTTACCAAAATATTTTAAAGGTGCTTAAGAAAGCGATAAAATATCGCGGAACATCCGATTCTGATTATCGCGATACATCTGGTGCCAAAGGAAAATTCCAGGAAGTTATGAAAGTTTATAACCGCGAAGGGAAAAAATGTGAAAAGTGTGATACAATAGTGGTGCGTAAAAAATTTGGACAAAGAAGCGTCTTCTTCTGTCCAGATTGTCAAAAATAATTTCATTAAAAAATAAATGGAAATGGACCAAAAGAAAAAAATAATCATTGCCGCTGTTGCTGTGGTGATAGTGGCTGTAGGAGGATATTTTCTTCTGCATAAAAAAGCGACGGTAAAACAAATAAACATTTCTAACAAACTTCCTGATTCCGGTCCGGCCAATCAAGGCAATGTCAGCCCGATTTCCGGAGAAGCTTGCTCCGATTGGAACCGCCGGCCGTTTGCTGTGATGCAGCCGGCCGATGTTTCCGCCCGTCCAATTGCCGGATTTTCCGATGCGGACATGGTTTTTGAAATGCCGGTCATTAATAACGGCATCACTCGATTGATGGGCGTTTATGTTTGCGGCAATCCTGATGATGTCGGCTCGATGCGGAGCGCGCGGCATGATTTTATCGCATTGGCGGCCGGGATCGATGCAATTTTCGTCCATTGGGGCGGGTCGCATTTTGCGCTGGACAAGCTTAAGCAAAATGTCATCAATGACTTGAACTGCAATAACGACGGCGGCCAATCGGCCGGACAGTATTGTTATCGAAAACCGATGACCGGGACAATGAAGGGAGATGACACTGGTTATGCTAAATTTTCTCAGCTTCTGGCGGCGGCTAAGCATTTTGGATATGATATGACGGACAAATTTTCCGGTTATCCGCATCAAGCGGACGCGCCGGCGAGCCAGCGGCCGAACGGCGGACATTTGCATCTTGCTTTCGACAGCAAGTCCGATACTGTCAATTACGATTACGATCCGGCGACCAATTCTTACCTGAGAACTTGGGGTGGCACTCCGGACACCGACCGCAACAATGGCAAGCGATTGGCTCCGAAAAATGTTGTCGTGATGTTTGCCAAGTCGGAGGAGTTGGAAAGCCAGTACAACAATATGGAAATCGGCGACCCTTGGTATGATAATATCGATTCCGGCGAAGCCTATTTCTATATGAATGGCCAGCAGGTGCATGGTTCCTGGAAAAAAGACAAATCAAATTTGGCTAGCAAGCTAACCTTCTATGATGATTCTGGAAATCAAATAAAATTTGTTCCGGGGCAGATTTGGGTGGAAGTCGAAGAACCGGGACAAGGAATGAAATGGACGCCCAATACCGGAGCGCCTTCCCAAACAACCGCATCGACCGCAACCGCCAATTCAGCTACGGGAACTGCCGCCACTGCCGCCCAATAATCCTGAAAAATTCAAAGGCCCTGAACAAACGGGGCCTTTTCTTTTTTATAATTCTTCTCTATTGTATACTTAAGTCATAGCAATTAATCGGCAAATCAATGATAATTTTTCTTTACGGCGAGGACAGTTTCCGTTCGAGCCAAAAACTGGCTGAACTGAAAAATAAATTTTTGCAATCCGATAAAATCGGAGCCGGCTTGTCGATTTTCGATTTCGGCGGAAAGAATGAATCGGCGCGGAAGCTGCTGGATGTTTTGGAGATGCCCAATTTGCTTTCGCCGAAAAGACTGGCCATCGTCAAAAGAATAGTCGGCAGTCCGGAGGCGGAAGAGATTTTAAAATTTTTGGAAAAAAATAAGAAAAATATTTTGGAAGATAATGATTTGATCGCGGTTTTTTGGGAAGAAGGAATTCCGAAAAAAAGCGACAAGCTTGGAAAATTTTTAGATGCCAATTCCAAAAAACAAAATTTTGAAAAAATGCAGGGTTTGAAACTTTCGCAGTGGGCGGTAAAAAGAATAAAAGAGCTGGATGAAAAAGCGGGAATTACCAGGCCGGCTTTGGAAAAGCTGGTGGCTTATACCGGCGGCAATATGCATGTTTTGGATAAAGAAATTCAGAAGCTGGTAAATTATAAAAATGGCGGTTTGATCAAGGAGGAAGATGCCGAGCTGCTGGTTAAGGCTGATATTGATGCGAATATTTTCAATACGATTGACGCGCTGGCAAACAGAAATAAAAAAACGGCGCTTAAGTTTTTTCATCAGCATTTGGAAAATGGGGATGACCCGTTCTATATTTTCTCAATGTTTGTCTATCAATTTCGCAATTTGGTCAAAGTAGCTGATTTGAAAGATTCTGGGATGGATGAAAATCAGATCGGCAAAGTTTCCAAGCTGCATCCGTTCGTGGTTAAGAAAAGTCTTGGTCAAATCAGGAATTTTTCATTGGAAAAACTTAAGGAGACTTATAAGAAACTTTTGAAAATTGACACGGAAGTTAAGACGGGCAAAATTGATATTAAGCTGGCGCTGGATAAATTTATTGTGGAATTATAATCACAGAGATAACACGGAAGGAAGCGGAAATAACACAGAAAGAAAAATACGAAAACAAAAAACGCGGAAAGAATTCGCGTTTTGTGTTATTCTGCATGATTCTGTGTTATTTTTTCGCAATAGCCTTGACTCTGGCATTCAGTCTGGATTTTTTTCTGGCTGCGGTATTTTTGTGGATGATGTCCTTTTCCGCGGCTTTGTCCAAAGCTTTGCCGGCCCTCTTTAACCATTCCTGGGCTTGGGCGACATCGCCTTTGGCAACCGCCTCCGAAGTTTTTTTGATCGCGCTGCGGAAAGCTCCTTTGACTTTGGCGTTCTTCAGAGTCTTTCTCGCGGTCACGCGCATGTATTTTTTGGCTGCTTTTTTGATTGGCATAGTTGTGTTCTTTTACTCGTTATATTCCGAAATATTAAGTCGGTTTAGCCGTAGTAAATTGATTGTTGATTACTTAATATTTTTAGCATAATATTTATTTTTTGGCAAGAATTTTTATGAAAATGAATAAACTGGAAATAATTTTTCATCTGGCGGCGATGGCAATCGTACTTTCCGCTTTCGCGGTAATCGGCTACGGCTTGGTTGTGATTTCCGAAGTTTATTTTAGAGTTTTAGGAATATGATTATTCTTCTAAATTTTTTCGCTCGCATTTTTTTATTTTTTTGCTATCATTAAACCATGATAGCCAAACTGAAAGGGAAAATCGAATATTTGAAAGACAACTACGCGGTGGTGGATGTGAACGGGGTCGGGTATAAAATTTTTGTAACTGTTTATGCTTTTGGAAAACTGGCCGGTTTGGAAAGCACGGAATTATTTATCCACACGCACGTGAGGGAAGATGCCATCGACCTTTACGGATTTTTGACAATGGAAGAATTGGAAATGTTCGAGCTTCTGATTTCAATTTCCGGCGTCGGGCCGAAATCCGGCTTGGGAATCCTGACTGTGGCAACTCCAAAAACAATCAAGACGGCCATTCTCAATGAAGACTCTTCAATTCTTACCAAAGTTTCCGGTATTGGCAAGAAAACGGCCGAACGGGTGATTTTGGAATTGAAAAATAAAATTGCCGACATGCCGGAATCGGAAAAAGAAGGCGCGGTCAGCGATTCCGACGCGATTGAGGCGCTCATTGCGATGGGCTACGCGGTGACCGAAGCGCGCGATTCGTTGAAATTGGTTCCGGCCGATGTGAAAGACATCGGGCAGAGAGTAAAAGAAGCATTAAAGAATTTGGGAAGAAAATAGTTTATGGAAAATTATCAGCTGGAATTTATTCAAACAAACTCTCCCGACGGAGGGTTTTTGCAGTCGAAAGAATGGCGAAAATTTCAGGAGGCGACCGGGCGGAAAACTTTTCACATAGATTCTTTTGAAGCCCAGGAGCTTAGCTCTTGGAAGCCCAGGAGCTTAGCTCTTGGAGAGCTTGGTTTTTGGGCGAATATTATCGAACATAGTTTACCGATTTCGGGAAAATATTTTTATGCGCCGCGCGGACCAGTGTGTCATCCTGAACTTGATTCAGGATCTAAAGAGATTCCGGATCAAGTCCGGAATGACAATTCTTTTAAGATTGGAATGACAGAGATCATCGATCTGGCAAAAAAAGAAAATGTTGGATGGATCAGGATTGATCCGGCGAGCAGCGCCATTTTAGATTTAATAAAAAACAATATTCATTTTCAGATAAAAAAAGCGCCGCATGATATGCAGCCGAGAGAAATTTTTGCGATCGACATAACCAAGCCGGAAGAGCAATTGCTTTCCGAAATGAAATCAAAAACCCGCTATAATATTCGTTTGGCGGAGAAAAAAGGAGTAAAAATTTCAGTGATCACAAAAAATAGTCATCCTGAAATTGATTCAGGATCTGCTAAATTAGATTCCGGCTCGGAGGCCGGAATGACGAATAGGTATTTTGATGAATTTTTACGATTAGTAAAAATTACTTCCGAAAGGCAGGGAATAACTCCGCATCCGGAAAATTATTATCGTCAAATGTTCGAAACTCTTCCAAATCTGAAATTATATGTGGCGGAGCATGCAGAGAAAGTGATTGTGGCTAATTTAGTTTTAACATTCGGAACTACCGTGACTTATTTGCACGGCGCGTCGGATGATAAATATAAAAATTTGATGGCGCCCTATCTTTTGCAATGGAGACAAATTCAGGATGCCAAGGCGGCCGGTTGCGATAAATATGATTTTGGCGGAGTGAAATTTGGGGATGATAAAAATAATGATTGGGTTGGCATAACGCGCTTCAAAACCGGCTTTTCGCCAAACACCAAGCTGATTGAATTTCCGGGAAGCTATGATATTATTCTAAATCCGGTAAAATATAAAATATACAGAATTATTCAAAAGATAAAATCTTATTTATGAAAAAACTCATTCCCCAATGGATCAAAAATATTTATCATCTCGCGATGGCGGTTTTGGCCAACCTGATTTATGGTTTTCCGTCGCGGAAAATCAAAGTGATTGGCGTGACCGGAACGAACGGGAAAACCACAACTGTTCAAATCATCGCCAAAATTTTAGAAGAAGCGGGAAAAAAGGTGGCGGTGGCTTCAACTATAAATTTCAAACTTGGGAAAAAAGAATGGGTGAATAAAACCAAATTCACAACTCTTTCTCCATTTTCAGTTCAGAAATTTATTCGCCAAGCGGTGGAGGAAAAATGTGATTATTTAGTTCTGGAGACCTCTTCCCATTCTCTGGATCAACATCGGGTGTGGGGAGTTGATTACAAAACGGCCGTAATTACCAACGTGACGCGGGAGCATCTTGATTATCATCAAACGATGGAAAAATACCGGCAATCCAAAATGAAACTTTTTGAAATAGTTTCCAAATATGAAAATGGAACGGCGATTGTAAACCTGGGAATGGAACGGCCGGAAGAATTTCTCGGCTGTAAGGCCAAAAATATTTTTGGCTACAGCCTCAAATTTCCAAATTACAAAATCCAAATTCCAAACAAATCTCAATTTCCAAATTCAAATTTTCAAATCATTGCTGCTGAAAATATTGAGTTGGGAATAGATCATTCAAAATTCAGAATTAAAAATTTAGAATTCATTTTGCACATTCCCGGGGAATTTAATATTGAAAACGCGCTGGCGGGAATTGCCGTGGGAATTTCGGAAGGAATTGACATGGAAACGATCCGGACGGCCGTTCGCAGAATCACCGGAGTTTCTGGTCGGTTGGAAAATGTTCCCAATGGCAAGGGCTTAAATATTATTGTCGACTATGCCGTGACGCCCGATTCTTTGGAAAAGCTCTATGCCTACATCAGCCGGTTGAAAAAAAATGATATGAAAATAATTTCCGTCTTCGGATCATGCGGCGAGCGAGACCGCGGCAAGAGGCCGATTATGGGTGAAATCGTTTCGCGATATGCCGATTACGCGATTGTTACTAATGAAGATCCGTATAACGAAGATCCGTGGCAAATCATCAATGAAGTGGCTTCTGGAATAAAAAATAAAACTGAAGGAGAAAGTTTTTGGAAAATTTTTGATCGGAAAGAAGCCATTGAAAAGGCCTTGGCTCTGGCGAAAACGGGCGACATTGTGGTAGTGACCGGAAAAGGCGCGGAAGAAATTATGCAAGTCGGAAAGCAAAAAATTCCTTGGAACGATAAAAAAGTTATTTTGCAAGTTTTGCAGGAAATCTAAATACTTTAATGCAATCTAAAATTAAAAATTTTTTTAATCTAAAAAATTTTTTAAGAGCAATTCATTTTATTATGATTGTACTTTTTTTACTTTGCATTATTTTTTTATACTACTATGGAACGAATGATTTATTTGATAATAAATTATACATTGTGAGTGGTGTTCTTTTTGCAGAAGCCGTGATCCTGGTCTTTAATCGAGGAAAGTGTCCATTGGAGTACGCACATGAGAAAGTTGGCGATAAGAGAGAATTTTTTGGCCATTTCTTGCCAGATTATGCAGTTCCGTATGTGATACCAGTAGTTGCAATAGTCACAATAATTGGATTTTTAATTTTATATTTTTAAATCTAAAATAATTAAAGCGATGTCATTCTGAACTTGATTCAGAATCTAATAAGATTTCTGTCAAATCTTTCCACTTCGGATTATTTTTGTTTATTAATTCAATTTTCCATTCGCGCCTCCAGTTTTTTAGTTGTTTTTCTCTTCTTAAGGCACTATTAACGTCTTCCGTTTGTTCAAAGTATACCAATTTATTTATATTGTACTTTTTAGTGAATCCGTCTAGTAATTTATTTTTGTGTTGGTAGATTCTATTTGGTAAATTGCCAGTTACTCCAATATAAAAAACAGTATTGATTTTATTGGTAAGAATATAAACACAATACTGTTTCATAATTAGATTCCGGGTCAAGCCCGGAATGACAATATTTTTAAACTCGGGATGACAACTGGTCTATCCCAACAGTCTTGCTAGAAGCATAGTCAAAAGAAAGCCGTAAATTCCGCCGACAATCACTTCGCTCACGCGGTGGCCCATTCTTTCCTTGAGGCGCGGAAATTTTTCTTCCAGATTAAGCTGGCGCACGAGCATGTTGAGATATCTTCCTTGGTCGCCCATGTAAACCCGGAGCCGGGCGGCGTCATCGATAATAATGATAGCCAGGGCGACTGCGACGGCAAACGCGCCGCTGCGGACGCCGGCGTAATATCCGACCGACGTGACGACGGCAATTGCGAAGCCGGTGTGGGCGGACGGCATGTGGCCGTGCGTCATCGCGTAGCGGATGTTCCAGCCGTGCTTGATGGAATAAACGATAAATTTGGTCAATTGCACCACAAATCCGACAAAAATAGGAATGAGAAATATGTCATAAGGCTTTAAAAAAATCAATACATCTTTCATTTTTTTGTTTTTAGTTTGTTATTCTTCCATAATCTTAGCACAATTTTTGTATTTAGAGGAATTTTTTTCGAGGCATGGCAAAAACATCCGGTTTGTAATATAATCAAAACATAATTATAAGTTGGCGCATTTTATGGTGCGCGGAAAAAATTATGGGAATAATATTATTAATAATTATTGTCCTTGCGATCATTTGGGCAATCGGCATGTACAATGGACTGATTCGCCTCAAGAATCGCGTCGATGAGGCTTGGAGCGACATTGATGTCCAGCTGAAACGAAGGTATGATTTGATTCCGAACTTAGTTAGTACGGTCAAAGGTTATGCGGCGCACGAAAAAGAAGTTTTTGAAAAAGTGACAGAAGCCAGGACCCAGGCGATGAATGCCGGATCGGCCCAGGAAAAGGCGCAGGCCGAAAATGCCTTGTCGGGAACGCTCAAGAGTTTGTTCGCGGTGGCGGAAAATTATCCGGATCTGAAAGCCAATCAGAATTTTTTGGAGCTGCAGCGGGAGCTGACCGATACGGAAGACAAAATTCAGGCGGCGCGAAGATTTTACAATGGCAACGTCCGGGATTTCAACATCAAGATTGAATCCTTTCCGACCAATATTTTTGCCGGCATGCTGCATTTCGCTAAGCGTGATTTTTTTGAAGGAAACGGCGAAGAAAAAGAGCCGGTAAAAGTGGAATTTTAAAATAAATGAAAATCAAGAAGAAAAAAGAAGAAAAAAACATCAAAAAGAATGATGAAGAATGTGTGACGATCTGCAAGGCCATTTATGACAAAAAAGAAGAGAAAGAAGAGGCGGAAGCGGTGGAATATAATGCCAAACGAAGAGATAATTACAATGGCGTGATTTTTGTAATGCTGATCTCTTTGATATTTTTGACAGTCGGAGTGGTGGTTTATTCTGTTTATGTTTTTATTCATGTGACTCACATTTCCGATCTGGCCGGAGTGCATGTCACCCAGTCCTTGCAAAACGCAGCCGACTATGTCGAAGGTAAAACGCCCGGCAATGCCAACAGCCTGACGACTTACAAGGGAGATGCTTTCGAGTTTCAATATCCCGGTTCACTGGAATTTAAAAATGACAATGGAGTAATAACTTTACGCAAATATAACGAATCATCCCAGGCTAATTTTAATTCTTTGGCGATGACTATTACGGCGGGAGAACTTGCTGATCCGTCAAATTTATCGATTAAAGACTTATTGAAACAAAACAATCAGCCGGCGCCGGACTCGGAAAAAGAAACTATTCTTGATGGCCGCAGCACTTTGCGAACCGGCAAGGTCCAATTGCCGGATGGTCCGATTGCGGATACGATGTATTGGAAATTGGACGGGAAGATAGTTTATTGCGGCGCCACTTATTACGATCAAAGTACGGCTGATCTTGAAGCTGCCTTTCAAGGCGTGATTTCCAGTTTTAAGTTTTAAAATTTATTTATGTCTACCATATACAACCAGGCTGACAAGAACGTTAGATTGACCTGGGTCTACATCACCGGATTTTTAGTTTTTGTGATTGCGATCGGTTATGTTTTCGCGCAGGCTTTCGGCTCGAGCGCTATTCTGTACATCGCGGTGCTCTTTTCCGTTGTGATGAGTTTCGTTTCATATTGGTGGAGCGACAAAATCGTTCTCTCGATGAGCCGCGCCAAAGAAGTGACGCGGGAAAACGCCCGGGAGATTTACAATATCGTCGAAAATCTTTGCATTACGTCCGGTTTGCCGGTGCCGAAAATTTATGTCATTGAAGATTCTTCTCCCAACGCTTTTGCGACCGGGCGGGATCCTGAGCACGGAGTAGTGTGTCTCACGACTGGAATAATAGACAAGCTGGAAAAGCCGGAATTGGAAGGCGTGATCGCGCACGAGCTGTCACATATCGGCAATCGGGATATTTTACTTTCCACGGTTGTCGTCGTTCTGGTGGGATTTGTGGCGCTTCTGGCCGACTGGTTCCGCAACTGGGCTTTCTGGGGCGGCGGCCGGCGGCGAGGAAATGATGAAAACGGACAAATACTGATGATTATTGCGGTTGTGCTTTCGATTTTGGCGCCGATCGCAGCAATGCTAATCCAGTTGGCAATTTCCCGAAAAAGAGAATTTCTGGCCGATGCCGACGGCGTTTTACTTACCCGATATCCGGAAGGTTTGGCGCGGGCGCTGGAAAAAATTTCGGCTGATCCAAAACCTTTAAGGGAAGCTAATCGGGCCACATCCCATCTTTTTATCATCAATCCTTTCAAGGGGAAAAAAATCTCGACTTTGTTTATGACCCATCCGCCGATCGGAGATCGGATCAAAGCATTGCGCGGGATGGATATATAAAAAAACAAAGTGGGGGAAATCCTCACTTTTAAATTTATGCAATTCAAAATTCCTAAAAATAACGAAAAATATTATTGGACCAAACATTCGCTTGAAAAGATGAAGTATTATGGATTAACTGGTCAGCGCGTTTTACGCGTGATTCGCGCACCGCAGCGGATCGAAAAAGGCATCGTGAAAAATACGATCGCGGTGATGCAGCCACCGTCGTATAAAACCAAAAATGGCAAAAAAATTTGGACCCAAGAAATTTGGGCGATGTATCAAATTAAAAGTCCCGAGTCTAAAGTCGGAAGTCAAAACGCAATGTTGAATTCTAAAAGCTATAACCTAAAAGCTAGCAAGCTAAAAATCATTTCCGCTTGGCGCTATCCCGGCGTCAGTCCGAAAAACAATCCGATTCCAAAAGAAATAATTGATGAAATGCTGGAAGCCGCGCTGGTTGAATAAGGAAAATGGTATGGTAGAATAAGAATACAAGCAGGTTGTAATATTACATGCTTAAACGTAAGTAAATAGAACGGAGGTGGATTATGGAAGATCAAAAACAAAATCAAGAACCCAAGTTTCAGCCGGAAAAAAACGATGTCGCGAAAAATAAAGCGCTGGCGATTGTCGGATATATTATCCCCATTCTTTTTTTCATTCCGCTTTTGACCGAAGCGAAAGAAAGCAAGTTCGCCAAATTCCATGCCAACCAGCAGTTGCTTCTGCTCCTGTGGTGGGTTGTCGGCTGCATTGTTTCTGCTATTTTGGTTTTCGTTCTGATCGGAATTTTGCTTTATTTCATCGTCTTCATCCTGGGCATCGTTTTTCTGATCATGGGCATTGTCAATGCCGCTCGGGGAGAAATGAAGGAATTGCCGCTCATCGGGGGAATCAAAATCCTCAATTAATTCGGCTTCATTATTATTGCTGCGGCAGGCGGCTCTTTGAGAGTTGCCTGTTTTGTTCTATTATGTAAATATATATATAAGTTAAATAATCGTTTTATTTTTATGAACGAACTGACAACTTCACACAAAGGAAAAAGAACTAAAATTGTCGCGACGATCGGGCCGGCGTCTGATTCCCGCGAAAAATTAATCCAGCTTCTTGAGGCCGGATTGAATGTGGCGCGCCTTAATTTTTCCCACGGCGATTATGCTTCGCACGGAAAAATCATCGACATTATGCGAGAACTGAGCGCCGAGATGAGGCGTCCGATCGGAATCATTGCCGATCTCCAAGGGCCGCGCATCCGGGTGGGAAACACAGAGCCTTTTGAGGCGGCCAAAGATGAAATTATTTTTGTCAGTGACAAAAAAACGACTGATGAAAAAGAGTTGATTATCGATTCCGACCGGGTCAGCGCTTCTCTGCAAGCCGGAGAAAGAATTTTAATCGAAGATGGACTGATGAAACTCGAAGTGATTGAAAGAAACGGAGATGTGGTTAAAGCAAGGGTTATCAACGGCGGAACGATCAAACCGAGAAAAGGTATTAATGTGCCGGACACGAAAGTGCCGTTCGGCGCGATGACAGAAAAAGATGAACGGGATTTGGAATTCGCGCTCGGCCGGGAAGTGGATTTTGTCGCATTGTCTTTTGTCAGTAATGGAAAAGAAATTGAAGACGTCCGGGAAAAGATGAAAAAGATTTTGGGCCGCGACAAATCTTTGCCGCAGATAATTTCCAAAGTGGAAAGAAAAGAAGCGATGAAAAACATCGATGAGATTGTCAGGGCCTCTGATGTGATTATGGTGGCGCGCGGCGACCTGGGCATCGAAATGGAAGAAAGCAAAGTTGTAATTTATCAGAAAGAATTGATTGCCAAATGTTTGCGGGCGACCAAGCCGGTGATCGTGGCGACGCAGATGCTCGATTCGATGATCAATAATCCGATCCCGACTCGAGCGGAAGTTTCTGATGTTTCCAATGCGGTCATTGATCATACCGACGCGGTGATGCTTTCCGGCGAATCGGCCAACGGAAAATATCCGGTCGAAGCGGTGCAGACGATGAAAAGCATCATCACTAACGTGGAAGAATCGCCTTTCGATGACTTTTACCGGGACATTTTAAACAAGGATGTCCGAGATGATTATACTGCTTTGGTCAGAAGCGCGCATGAACTGGCTAAAACCTCAAAAGCTAAGGCTGTCATAATGTACACGGAAACTGGAAACACCGCCCGATTCATTTCACACTATCGAAATGAAAAACTTCTTCTGATCGCGGCTACGAACAATCCAAAAACGTACCAGCAATTATCTATAATTTGGGGAATCCGCGCATATTTATTTGAGAACGGAGAGAATCGTGAAAATTTCACCGATCTTTTGGTTGAGAAAACGAAAAATGACGGAAAGCTGGCGGCGGGAGATAAGGTGGTGGTAATTTTAGGGAAAACCGCCGATGGAAAGAGTATGAGCATGGTGGGAATCAAGGAAGTTTAGGGTTTTGTCAGACAGTTGAATAATTCCAATAAAATTGATAGGATAGGAACGAGGTATTTTCTGCCTCGTTTTCATTAGGAGGCGTCGCATAGTGGCCTAGTGCGCATGCTTGGAAAGCATGTATGTCCGAAAGGGCATCGTGAGTTCGACTCTCACCGCCTCCGCTAAGTCTTATTTAGTGATTGCCGTTTCCCGTCGTTCGCTGAATCAAACTTGGTCACGCCGAAACCCTCACACATTTTTGCTTTATTTTGCGTAGTATAATATATTAGAGGCAATAAAACTCTAATGTCTGACGTCGAAGAAATAAAATCACGGCTCAATATTGTAGATATATTGGGCGAATATATCCGTCTCGAAAAAGCAGGAGCCAACTGGAGGGCTCTTTGCCCGTTTCATAATGAAAAAAGCCCGTCTTTCATGGTCAATGAAGAAAAGCAGATCTGGCATTGCTTCGGCTGCCAGAAGGGCGGAGACATTTTTGGGTTTGTGATGGAGATGGAAGGCTTGGAATTTCGGGACGTGCTGAAGCTCTTGGCGGAAAAGGCCGGCGTGGAACTGACAAAAACCAATCCCGCTTTTGCGGCTCAGAAAAATAAAACTTTCGAGATTCTGGAATTGGCGACAAAATTTTATCAAGCGCATCTTTGGCAAACCGCGGCCGGAAAAAAAATTATCGGCTATTTGAAAGAGAGGGGACTGAACGATGAATCGATCAAAACTTTCCGATTGGGTTACGCGCCCAATGGTTGGAGAAATATAATTAATTTTCTTGAGAAACGCGAGTACAAAATAAATGAGATTGAAAAAACAGGGCTTCTTGTGAAAAAAGAAAAAAAGGAGCTAAGCTCCTTGGATCCAAGGAGCTTAGCTCCTGAAATCATAAATTATTACGATAGATTCCGCGACCGCGTCATGTTTCCCATTTCTGACACCAATGGAAAAGTCGTTGGTTTTTCCGCGCGGGTGGCGCCGGGCGGCGACGAATCGCAGGCGAAATACGTGAACACGCCGGAAACGGAAGTCTATCACAAAAGCCGGATCCTTTACGGGATCGACAAAGCTAAAACCGAAATACGCAAAGAGGACTTTGTTCTTTTAGTGGAGGGCAATATGGATGTGATCGCGTCTGCGCAAGCCGGATTGAAAAATACGGTCGCAGTTTCCGGAACGGCGCTGACAGCGGAACAAATGACAATAATCAAAAGATATACGGAAAATTTGAAGATGCTCTTTGATATGGACAGCGCCGGAGAAGCGGCCACGAAAAAAAGCATCAAACTGTGTTTTGAAAAAGAACTGAATGTGAATGTGGTGGAACTTCCGTCCGGAAAAGACGCGGCCGAGCTGGCCAATCATGATCCGGAAGCTTTGCTCCGGGCGGTAAATGGAGCTAGGCCGGCGATGGAATATTTTTTTCAAAAAGTTTTTTCCAAGTACGATAAAACAAAAGTGGACGGACAGAAAAAAATAAGCGAAGAACTTTTGGACATGATAAAATATCTTGAAAATGAAATCGAGAAAGCCCATTGGATCAAAAAACTGGCTGAAGGTCTTGATATCGGCGAAGGCATATTGACGGATATGCTGAAAAAAGCTAGGCTAAAGGATAGAGTAGGAAAAACTTCCCAGAACCGCGAAGAACCTGAAGACTTTTCTCCGAAAAGCAAGTCGGAAATATTGGCAGAAAACCTTATCGGGTTGATGCTGACGCATCATGACATTTGGAAGAAAGTGGTGGAAGAAAGAGATAATCTCGATTTTCTTCCAAAAGATAGGCTTCTGAATGTTCTGATTCGCGAAGGAGAGGAGAGGCTGTTCGATTTTGATAGTTTCGTCAATTCCCAGGACAGGGAGCTGGCGTCGCTGTCGGAAAAAATATATTTCCGGAACAAATATAGAATTGGGCTGGACAACAATGAAGAGGAAATTGTAATCGATAATCCAGAAGAAGAACTGAAAAATCTTTTGAAAGAAATTAAGAAAGAATTCAATAAAAAAGAATTGAAAAAGATAACCGAAGATTTAAAAAAGGCGGAAGAAAAAAAAGACAAAAGTGCAGTACTATTTCTTAGGAATGAGTTTAAAAAAGTATCCGAAGGAATGATCGATTAATTTCGGCGCGTTTGCGCGCCCTGATTTTTTTAATATCTTTAAATTATTATGGCCAAGAAAAAAAATAAGAAGAAGCTTTTGAAAGTGAAAAAAGCAAAAGTGAAAGTTGCGGCGAAAGCCAAATCGAAAGCAAAAAAGATTGTGAAGAAAAAAAAGATTTCTTTAAAGAAAGCCAAAACCGTAAAAAGGGCCGCCAAAAAGGCGGCTAAAAAAACTAAACCGGCCAAGAAAACCAAAAAGGCCGAAGTCAAGACGGAAAGAGTTAAAAAAGATCTGGTCGGCGAATTGATAGGGCGGGGAAAGCAGCGCGGTTTCGTCACAGAGGACGAAATTCTTCACGCGGTCCCGAACGCGGAACAAAATATCGAAGATCTGGAAGAACTTTATGAACGATTGGAAGAATCGGGCGTGCGTGTAATGAGTTCGGACGAGATGTTGAAGATTGAGACGGACAAGATTTCAGAAGAGATGGAAGAAGAAAAGGTGACCGGCAAAAAAAAGAAAGAGGTATCCGATGTCCAGGAAGAAGCCTCTTCCGATCTGGTTCAAATGTATTTGCGCGAGATTGGCCGGGTGGAACTTTTGAAATCTGAAGAAGAAGTTGCTTTGGCAAAAAGGATTGAAAAAGGCGATCCGATCGCAAAGCAAAAACTAACGGAAGCCAATTTGCGTTTGGTGGTGAGTATAGCCAAAAAATATGTGGGCCGCTCCCACAATCTTTCGCTTTTAGATTTGATTCAGGAGGGAAATATCGGCTTGTTCCGGGCGGTCGAAAAATTCGATTACCGGAAAGGCTATAAATTTTCAACTTACGCCACTTGGTGGATTCGACAGGCAATTACGCGGGCGCTGGCCGATCAATCTCGGACGATCCGCATTCCGGTGCACATGGTGGAAACGATTAATAAATATACCCAAATAACCCGAAGATTAGTTCAGGACTTGGGGCGCGAGCCGTTGCCGGAAGAGATCGCGGTGGAAATGGGAATGGAAGTGGATAAAATCCGCCACATTCAGAAAATTTCCCAAGAAACGGTATCATTGGAAACTTCGGTGGGAGACAGTGATGACGACAGCGTGCTGGGAGATTTTATTGAAGACACAGAAACAATTATGCCGAACCAAATGGCATCGCGGAAACTTTTGAAAGATCACATTACGGAAGTTCTGGACACTCTCACGCCGCGCGAGCAAAAGATTTTGAAGATTCGATTTGGATTGGAAGACGGAGTTGTGCACACTTTGGAAGAAGTGGGGCAGGAGTTTGGGGTGACGCGCGAACGTATTCGTCAGATCGAAGCCAAGGCTCTTGAAAAAATCCGCGAACACGAAGCGATCAAGAAGTTAAAAGACTACTAAAGCTTGATTATTTTTGAAGTTTTGTTATAATCAATTTGTTATTTTTGGCCGAGTCTTCGACCAAATTTTAACAAAAATATTCCGGCGTAGCTCAATGGTAGAGCAGTTGACTGTTAATCAATTGGTTATAGGTTCGAGTCCTATCGCCGGAGCCAACAACATTTTTTATCGAGCAGACCGAGTCGCTTTTGGCTTATATTAGCCAAAATAAGACCAGTTTACACATTTTATAGAGTGACCGAGAGAAGTTTAGTTTTATAATCAAAAATATTACTAACCAGCTCGTTTTGCCTAGATTAAAATAAATTTTATATTTTAACTGAAAGTCAAAAACAGTTCGAACCCTAGTGGGGTCAAAGAAAATTTTATCTGAAATAAACGAATGATCCGGACATATTAAACGTATGGGTAAACAAGACATTAAAGCGAAGATCCGGGAAGTTATCGAAAATGCTTCTTTCAAAGAGGACATTCAAAGAGCCTCTCTTTTCGGTTCTTACTTGCACGGCGACGCCAAGGAAGACAGCGATGTCGATGTGCTGGTTGAATTTACCTCAGACTCGCATGTGGGACTTTTTAAATATTTTGAAATTCAGTCGGCCATTGAAAAGCGTATTCGGAAAAAGGTTGATTTGTTGACTCCTGAAGCCCTGAGTAAATTTTTCCGAAACGAGGTAATCAAAGAAGCTGAACTTATTTATGAAAAATAATATTGTCTACCTCGAACATATTTTGGAAGCGATTGAGAAAATAGAGAACTATCTTAAGCATGTCGACAATTTTGAGGATTTTTTAAAAAATGACATGGTTTCCGACGCCGTTATCCGGGAATTGGAGATTATCGGTGAAGCGGCTACCAATATTAACGATGAATTTCAAAAAGAGCACCCGGATGTGCCATGGAAGCAAATGATTGGCATTCGGAATACTCTGATTCATGAGTATTTTGGCGTGAACAAAAAAGTAGTTTGGGAAACTTGCCAGCATGATTTGAGTGTTCTCAAAGACATCGTCAAAGTGATTGTGCGGTAGGAAGACTCGAGGGAAATAAAGGGAGAGAAAGCGGCTCATTCAGGGGCTGTTTTTTGGTCGAAACATTCCAGTTTGTTTAAGCTGAAATTAGTTAACCTGCCTACACTTTTTATCGAGTGACCGAGAGGGGTTCGAACCCTAGCGCAGGAGCCAGCAACATTTATTATCGATAGACCGAGTCGCTTTTGCCTTATATTAGCCAAAATCAGACCAGTTTACACATTTTATCGAGTGACCGAGATGAGTCATTCGTTTTTTGTTCTCTTATAAAAAATTTGGCTATATTTAGCCAAATTCACTTTCTTTTTGTTTTTATTTTTGCGGTTCGAATCCTAGCGCGTTCCCGTAGCGGGAAACTAGAAGTAAAAAGGTCCAAGGCATTGGGATATCCGGAAAAATATGTTGACAAATCGAAAAACCTGACGTAAATTAGCTTTAATAGTTTTTTAAATCTAAAATAAGAGAGGTGGCTTAATGTTGGCAGAAGCTGTATTTTCCTTCGGTTATCCTGGAACGAAAAGAAAAGATCTCATCGAAATGATTATCGTGATTCCTAAGAAAAGCGATAATCATCTCAAAAAAATCAAGCTGGTTCTTGATGACATCCTGGTGAAAATGGGAATCCTTTTTCAAGCCAAGGAGATTAACGGAAAAATATCCATAAAGCCGTTTGCTCCTATCGCGCCCGACCGGAAAAAATTCCGGGAAATTCTCCACGAGCTGTTCGCCCGGCTCGGGATAGACGACTGGATATTCTCAGGAGACGCATTGAGTTACAGTTTCTAAAAAATAAAAAAGCAATACCTTTTAAGCGGCAGCTTTTAACAAAACTGTCGCTTTTATTTTGAACTAAAATCCCGTTAATCAATTTTTGATATTTTCCATCAGTAACAGCTTCTTGTTTGCCATCACCAACTTGCTTTTCAGGCTCGCCATCATTTCCCGTTTTTCTATCAAGCTACCTTCCTTGAGAATATATTTGGCATACATCCGGATATCGAATTCCTGCATTTTATTGATTTCATTTTCCCGCCCGGTCATCTTTAAGACCATTTTTTGAAATTTATTATATCTTTCCACTTCTTCCTGAAATTGTTTTTGGAGTCCGATCTCATTGATATCCAGCTGATCAATTATGCTGGCCAGCTGCGCAATCAACTCTTCTTCCCGCAGATAGCCACCCTTGCATTTGTGATCCTTGGATCGGGTGCAGCCGTAATACACGTAAACATGCACGTTGCCATTTTTCTGCTTTTTGTATTTTTCTTCAGCTGTTATGCCGGATCCGCACAATCCGCAGGTGATCAATTTGGTGAAGGCAAAGTCACGACCTTCCTTCACAATCTGATCGCGTTTCAACTGGGCACGCGCCAGATCAAACAACTCCTTGGTAATCAGCGGTTCGTGCTGGCCTTGATAGAAATTACCACTACCTCTAGGATACTCAAAGGTGCCGTAGTAAAAACTGTTTTGCAGGATCAGAAATATGTTGCTTAGCGACAAACTTTTGCCGCCTTTGGTTTTGAAATTCAGTTCGAATTTCAGCCAGTGGAATAACTTCCGGCCGCTCCATTTTTCGTAGGCCACTCTTTCAAATATTTTGCGGATAATGGGCGCTCTTTCCGGATCAATCATCACGCGTCCTTTTCTATCCAAATTTCTTTCGTTGAGATATCCGGTCGGCGCCACGGTTGGCCAGAGTCCCATTTCCACTCTAGTGCGCAGTCCGCGTTTTACATTTACGCTCTTGTTGTCATTTTCCAATTTGGCTTGCGAGCAAAGTATCATCAGTAAGAATTTTTCATTGGGTGAATTGCTGAAGGATTGTCCGTAAGTGCGGATTTCCAAAAGCGATTTCTGATCCATGAGATCTACTAGTGATCCCAGATCGCCGGCATTCCTACTCAACCGATCCGGCGCCCAGGTCAGGATGCCGTTGAATTTCCCCTGGCGAATATCCACCAGCAATTCATTGAATACCGGCCGCTCGCCGGAATTTTTGGCTGAGTGGCTTTCACGGCGAATCTCTGTGATTTCCAATCCATCACGTTCGGCGATTTGCAGCATTTCCTTAACTTGGGAATCGATGGAAAGTACCTGCTTTTCTTCCGATTCCGTGCTTTTTCTCGCATAAAGGCAGTAGCGTACCGGAGTAATAATTGTTTGAGCCTGGGTTAGTTGGTTGGTTTTTGGATATTCCATAGAGTTGCATTTAATGGTTACAACCATATCAATGACGCAACCCTACAAAGTAGTCCAGGTCCTTTGAAGTAGGTAAGGTGTTGATAAGTAAAACCTCAAAATATCCCTTAGATTGGTAACAGTTTTTATGAGCTAAGAGGTGCTATTGACAGTCCAATTATTATCTGCTATGATCGACCGTTGACAAAAAATAAGGTTTTGTTAACATCTTAAATACCAGAGTTCATTAAACAATTTTTCTAAAATAATCTAATTGGAAGAGTTGATTTTATCATTAAAGATAGTGATTAAATCAGCTCTTCCAATAGATGTAGGAAGGGACTTCAAAAATCAGGAGGTAGTACGCTATGATTGCATTCGGCAGAATTGGACAGCCCAAATTCGACGAGAGCAGCCAGGCCGGCACAGTCCCGCACGGCGCCAGGACCAGCAAGAAGAAGATATAATACCGTCACCGGGCCGCGACCGCGATGGATCGTGGAACAAGCAGGAGGGTGCTTATGCATTATGTTCTCAAACGGTAGTTCTTCTTCTGAAACTGCGGACATAGTTTGTCTCATAACCAAGGTAGCCTTTTCGTCCGTAAGCCGGAAGGAGGACTGGAGCGAAAGCTCCCGTTAAATCCAGAAGCAGTCACAACCGGGCGGGCCGCGCGGCACGATAGACGGGGCTGGTGATTGTGTGGAACGTAATTCCCCGCGATAGCCGGACGTCCGCCCGATCGATCTTTGATAACAGTCTCATCCAAAAAAAAGCGAAAACGGGAAAGGACAGTTCTTTGAGAATTGTAGCCCTCCCAACGCTAATAACTCCGGAAAATACAGCCTCTCCGAGCCATATGGCTGAGGGCAAGCTCACGAACGAGCAAATCCGGACAAGGAGTTAAGTCTAGAATTAAGGGTCAGTAAATCGCGACCCTCCACCAACTTGCGTGGCAAAGCGTGGCGCACAGTGCATTGCTGAAGTTTAAGCAATTGCAAAAAACTGTGCGCCTTTTTAATTTACTCGTCCATTATTAAAAAATCAGTTGATTTAATAAAAAATCTATGTTAGAACCGATATAAGGTTCTGTTTTTTAAAAATAAAAAATCCAAAGGGAGGGGAAATAAATGCAGATAGAAAGCGATGAGTTTAGTGGGGGGGATCCTGAGGAAGAAGGCCACAGGGAGTTTGTTCAGGATTCTTCTTTCATAGATCCTGTTGCTCAGTATCTCAAGGATATGGGAGGAAAAAGCAAAACCTTAAAGAAACACGAGGAGCTGGCGCTGGCTCAGGAAATCGCTTGGGCCAAAGAAGAACTTCTTAAGCTGTTGAATAAAATCCCAGTTTTTAAAAAGATCAAGGCCGCTCTGAATACTTCAGATGACGAGGCGACTTTAGAGCGGGATGCGATCACTGTCTTTATGAAGGAACACGCTCTTGTTTTAGGCTCGGCTGCGGAGTATTTCGAATCTGTCCAAGGCGGAGAATTTTCTTCCGAAGTTTTGGAATCCTTCAAGCCTTCTTTGCAAAAAACAGGGATCTGTTTCATTTGTGCGGCTATGGTTTGGGAGAGGATCTACAGTCTTGACCAGTTGTTGCAAGGCCTAAAGGAGGAGTTTTGCCACCATAACTTACGGCTTGTAATAAGTGTGGCAAAAAGGTATATGGGAAAAGGCCTCGATCTTCCCGATCTGATAGAGGAGGGGAATATTGGCTTGCTGAGAGCGATTGACAAATACGAATGGGAAAAGGGATTTAAGTTTTCCACCTATGCTACTTGGTGGATCCGCCAAGCCATTACTCGGGCTTTGGCTGATCAGTCCAGAACGATCCGTATTCCGGTGCATATGGTGGAAACGATAAATAGGATCACCAGAATCACTCGCGAGTTAAGTAATGAATTTGGACGAGAGCCAAAAATTGAAGAGATTGCGTCCAAAGTAAATATGAAGCCGCAAGCGGTTGAAAATATCCTTAAAGTAGCAAAAGAACCGCTTTCTCTTCAGACTCCGGTGGGAGAGGAGGAAGATAGTCTCATTTCAGACTTTATTGTCGATGAAACGGCTCCGTCTGTCCTGGAAGAATTAGAGCGGAAGGAGCTGAAGGAAATCCTTACTTACGTAATCGAAATGCTTCTTCCAAAAGAGCAGGAGATCATTAATATGAGGTACGGCGTAAATGGAGAAAAGCCTCATACACTCGAGGAGGTGGGAAGGTGTTTCGGTGTCACCCGGGAGAGGATCAGACAGATCGAAATTAAGGCGTTTAATAAACTGAGGCATCCATCTCGTCTCAAGCATTTGAAAATATTTATTGAGGGCAATGGTAAGGGAAAAACAAACAAAAAAACACGGAAAAGATAAGCTGCAATTTTTAAAACAGGGAACTCAAGCACAATGCAAGAGTTCCTTTTTCTTTTTAATGCAGGGGATAACTTTGGCTCTTTAACAAATAGTGTGTTGAATTAACATAAAGAGTGGGATAAAAGCGAGGGTTACTTTGGCGATATAGTTCTGTATATTTCGAAAACCGAACGACATTCTTTTGATCATTTTGATCTTGG
>JAJYKZ010000026.1 GCA_021788105.1 bacterium | reverse complement strand
ATCTCGCAACCCCATGCCCGAAGGCATGGTTTAGGCTATTCCGCTTTCGCTCGCCACTACTTACGGAATCTCATATGATTTATTTTCCTCCTGGTACTAAGATGTTTCAGTTCCCAGGGTACGCTTCGCCGCCCTATGAATTCAGACGGCGATTCCTCAAAAAGAGGAGGGTTGTCCCATTCGGAGATCCTCGGATCAAAAGTTGCTTAACACTTCCCCGAGGCTTATCGCAGCCAGCTGCGTCCTTCATCGCTTTTTAATGTCAAGGCATCCACCATGCGCATTAGTAATACGCTCTTAAATGATTCCTTCCGGCTTTGTTTTCACAAAGCTGAAATTTTTGTTAGCAGTTAACAATTTCTAAAATGTTAACTGATTTGATACCTACAAACTCAACATCTGTTGCAAATGATGTTGAGTCAACTATCGCACTTCCGGATCTTTATCCGCACGAATTGGATCAAGAAGATTGATAAGACCTATTCAGTTGTGAAAGTTCACACTGATGCGGAAATAATAGTCTGCCAATGCTCAAGCTATTGAATAGACTCTTATTTGCTCACCAGATTTTAAGAAACAAAAAACCGCTTGGGCAAGCGGGTCTTTAGGACAAATAAAAACCTAAAAAATCACCCGCTTTTTTTCTTAATAGATTTTATGGATATCAACATTAAGTATCCTAAAAATTTATTTCCCGAACTCGATTTTTAACCTTGCCTACTAACAAGCAGGCACGTGTTGCCATCATAGCAAGCCGCAAAAACCTTGTCAAGGGTTCCAAAAAAACAGGCTGTGGATAAAAACATGACATGAATAAAGCCGCCTCGGAAGGCGGCATATTCATATGCAATTAACCGAATCTTGATTATTTCCTGTTACTCATTTCTTCCCGCAATTTTCTAAGCAGCAAAGCCGCTTCTTCTTTTCCGCCTAATCCAAAAGCTAAGCCTCCGGATAACGCCAGCATCGCCACAATACCTATAAAAATGGTACTGACCAATTGAGTGGCAATTCCCAATTGGATGAGCGCCGCTAAAATACCGAAAATAATGATTGCCCATTTGGAAATAGCGGCCAACATTGTCGCTGACATAACCCCGGCTGCTTTCGTGCTTCCTTTGACAACTCCATAAACAAAATTTCCAACCAATACGGTGATTGCCAACACGACAACAGCAACTACAACATTAGGTATGTAGAGTATAATGCTGTTCAAGAAGCTGGTAACCTGATTCAAACCCAAAATATTGGTAGCGGCCAGAAGAAAAACCAGAATCAGGAACCATTTAACCAATCCGCCGATGAAGGCTGACACACTGGAAGCAATTCCCAATTCGGAAAGTTTTACCTGCCATCCGATTTTTTCAAAAGCCAGATCAACTTTGAGTGATTTAATCAGTTTTTCTATTAATTTTCCGACAGCCACAGCCACGATCCAGCCGAAAATAAAGACTAGGACAGCTCCGATAAGCGCCGGGAGAAAATTAATAAACCGATCCCACAATCCGATCATTGAAGTGGTAATCGCGTCCCCCCAGGTTTGGACTCCGTTCATAATATCACCTCCGTTCTTTTTGCCGAAATTTCGACAAAGATTATTTGCTATTTAACAAACTCTTGAAATCTTTATAAATATTTTCCAACGTTACGAGATCGGGATCGCCATTGGTCGATAAAACTTCCATCCGAGCCTTAATCAATCTTTCTTTCAATTCATCCATGCTGATGCGCTCTTTTTCCGCATTGAAAAAATTTACAAAAATATCCCGGACGTAGGAAATAAAATCCTGGCAGTCGCGATCATCCTTATATTTTTCCATAAGCTGCGCGGCGATCTCATAAATCTTATCGATCGTTTGGCCGGCTTTTTTAAAATAGCCGTAAATCATGTTCAGCGCTTCTTCACTCACCGTTCCGCCCTGAGCCAAAATTTTTATGCGAACTTTGATCATTTCGTCTCTCCCCAATTCAAAGGAGCGATTCCTCAGTTTATTTTCCATAAAAAGTTTTTCGATCGATCCCAAATATTCGATGAAAGATTTGGTTTCCTCGTACTCGCCATACTTCTCCGCGGTCTTTACATATGCCGCCTCAATTCTTTCCAATGATCTCTGAATCTCTAATTCGCGCGCGTACATCGCGTCGAAATTTTCAAATTGATTGACTTCGGTGTCCATGATTGAAAAAATTTAATTTGTTATTTTTCCCTAAATTTATTATAGCATTATTTTCGAGATTTTTTTAATTGTTTATCCACAGAAAAAAACACCCCACTGAATGACCGGGGTGTTTTTAAATATCTGGACTTTTAATTTTACACATCTAAATTTTGAACGCTCTTGGCATGGGTCTGGATGAATCTCCGGCGCGGCTCCACTTCATTGCCCATCAAAACGTCAAAGATCCGGTCGGCCGCTTCCGCGTCTTCAATTTTAACCTGCTTCATCATCCTTCCTTCCGGATCCATCGTTGTCTCCCAAAGCTGCGTCGGGTTCATTTCTCCCAAACCTTTATAACGCTGGATATTCAGTCCGGCAATCTTTTCTCCCACTTCGCTTCCCTCTTCATCGGCATCAGTCTCCACAACAACTTCTTCTTTTGGTTCTTCCTGCTTTCCTTTTTTATCAGAAATTTTATCCGCCATTTCCTTAACTAAAGTATTTTTTTCTTCTTCAGTATAAGCGTAAATCACTTCTTTTCCTTTTTGAATTCTGTAAAGCGGCGGCTGCGCGATATAAATATAACCATTTCTGATTAAAGCTTCGTAATAGCGATAGAAAAAAGTCAGAAGCAAGGTCCGGATGTGCGAACCGTCCACATCGGCATCGGCCATAATTATAATCCGATGGTAACGCAATTTGGAAATATCAAAGCTGTCGCCGATGCCCGCGCCCAATGCGATGATGATCGGTTTCAAGGTGTCGGATTTTACCACTTTATCCAAAGAAGTTTTTTCCACGTTGACCAATTTTCCGCGCAGCGGCAAAATGGCTTGAAATTTTCGATCGCGGCCTTGCTTGGCCGAACCGCCGGCCGAATCTCCTTCCACAATGTAGAGCTCCGATTCTTCCGGATTGCGTGACGAACAGTCCGCCAATTTTCCCGGAAGCGTCATACCCTCCAGCGCGCCTTTGCGAATGACCGCGTCTTTCGCGGCACGCGCCGCAATTCTCGCTTTCGCCGTCAGTAAACATTTGGAAATAATCGCCTTGGCGTCTTCCGGATGAGCTTCCAGATAGTCCGCCAGACCTTCGGAAGTAACGCTCGAAACAATGCCGCGAATTTCGCCATTGCCCAATTTCGCTTTAGTTTGGCCTTCGAACTGCGGATTTCTCAGTTTCACGCTGATCACGGCCGTCAGACCCTCCTGCAAATCTTCCGCCGTGAAACTTTCATCTTTCTCTTTTAGAATATTCGCTTTCTTAGCATAGGTATTCAAAGCTCGAGTCAGTGCCGCCCGGAAACCGGCTTCATGCATACCGCCTTCCGGAGTGAAAATATTATTGGCGAAAGAAAAGACATGCTCCTTGTAACCATCCGTGTATTGCATCGCCAACTCTACCAATACATCTTCCTGTTCCATTTTTTTCTCCACATAAAAAGGCGCTTTATTTTTAACTTCCTTTCCGCGATTGAGAAATTTTACAAATGATATCAGACCGCCATCAAACAAAAATCCATAGGCTTTGCGCTTGTCTTCTTCGCGCTGGTCAAAAATTTTTATGCTGACACCCTTGGTCAAATAGGCCTGCTGGCGAACGTAACCCAAAATCTTTTCCCAACTGTATTTTATTTCCGGAAAAATTTCCGGATCGGCCTGGAAAGTAATTGTGGTTCCGGTTCCTTCCGCCTTGCCGATCACTTTCGGATCTTTCGTTTTAGGCTTTCCCCTTTCAAACTCCATGGAATAGATTTTCCCATCCCGCCTCACTTCCGCCATGGTCCAAACGGAAAGCGCATTAACCACCGAAACACCGACGCCGTGCAAACCTCCGGAAATCTTGTAACCGTTTCCGCCGAATTTTCCTCCGGCATGCAGAACCGTCAAAACTGTTTCCAAAGTTGATTTTTTGGTTTGCGGATGCTTTTCGACCGGAATACCGCGTCCATTATCAATAACCTCGACAACATTATCCGGCAGAAGTTTGATTATTATCTCATTGCCGTATCCCGCCATCGCTTCATCGATCGAGTTATTGACAACTTCCCAAATCAAATGGTGAAGACCTTCGGTCGAAGTTCCTCCGATGTACATTCCCGGCCGTTTTCTGACCGGCTCCAATCCTTCCAAAACCTGGATGGACTGGGCGGTGTAGCCGCCATTATCATTTTTTAGTTCTTTTTCTTTAGCCATATAAAAATATTATCTAAATTAATTTCTTGATAAAAAATACAATTCTATTAAAAATACTCCCGCCAGCACCAGCAATCCGTCCCACCAAACCAGAATTCGAAAACTTTGCAAAATCAGAAGTCCGATAAACAAACCGGCCATTAAAGCGCCTTGGCGAAAACTCAGGCTGGCATTGGCAATCGCCGTTTCTTCGTCTATCATCTTTTTTCTTGCTGCCAGTAAAAATAAATTTAAAAATCCGCTTAAGACAAAAAACAAAATCAGATAAAAGAGCGCCTTGCCGACAAATCCGGAAGAATCCGGATCGACATAATTAATGACCAGGATCAGCGCAACAATCGAAAACAGGGTCACTAGCCGCATACCCCAAATATAAGATCTCAATGACATATTTTCAACTTTTTATTGATTTTTATCTTACTAGCTAATTATACTCGATTTCTGTCCGGTTAGCAAGAATTCTTAGACTTATTTTTTGGCTTAAAAGGGCGTTAATTATAAAAAATTGCTGCCGCAAAAAATATGATTGTTACAACTGACAGTATTATATTTTTTCGCATATTTTTAAATTGAAAATAATCAGTATTTATAATTCTAACTCTTTTTGTTCTTATTACCCCATTTCCATCTAGGCTTCTCGGAAGTTAAATAAAGGATTGCGATAAATATTACCGTAGGAAGAATGAGACTGGTAATTATTTGTGATGCGTGAAAATTTTTCTGAAATTTTTGGACATTCCATATGACAAAGGCGAGGTAAATGATAAAAACAATCCATCCTTGCCATGTGGCTGGCAAACCCCAGCCGTAGCCATATTTTTTTCTTCTGAACCAAGCTTTTTTCATTTGACAATTTTCCCATTTCAAATTGATTATATCACAAGCAATTCAAACATCCGGCTTCCCCTATAGTAAAAAACAAGCCTATAGAAACAGGCTTGTTTTTTTGATTTGTGGTTTACGCTAGATACTTAAATCTTTTACCAATGAAGTTTCAGTAATTGTCTTGAGATGACTGTTCCATAATCCCTTAACAGTCACTTTATTGCCGACAACAATCTGACTTTGCGTAATGGCTTGATTTGCTTTATTACGCAGCAAAGTCGTATTTAATATAGTTACCGTCTGGCTTCCGCGAGCTTTCATGACAAAACCATTGTTAGTCAAAGAAGAAACGGTTCCGATAAAGTTGAAGTGTGATTTCTGGATGGATATATCTTTGACGTAAGTAGCCAAAAGCTCGGCATGGGTAGCATCGGTCCAGGTTCCGGTAATTTTTACCGTGTCGCCAACTTGCATTTCATCGATAGTAGCTTTCCCGTTGAATTTGCGGAGTAATTTAGCTCCAGCTAGATCAACTTTGATTGATTTGCCATTGCTTAATGCAACTGTCAGGGAATTTGAATTGTTGGCGGTAATTTTAGCCGTGATCAGTTGAGCAAAAACGTTCGACAAAACATGGCTGGCTTTTTTATGGTTGGAATTAACCACCGATAAGGTTAATTTTCCTGCCTTAAGCTTGCTATTTACAAAAGTCGCAGTCAAACTTGTGCTGCTATTAAAAGTAACGGCTGTAGCTTTTGTTTTACCCAGGGTGACTTTGGAATCACTTCCAAAATTGCTCCCTGTAATTGTCACTGTTAAAACACCTGTACTTGTGTTTAGACTGGTAGTTATGGAACTAATTTTTGGAGCTAGTTTTTTAAGGCTGGATTTATCGACGACTGAGAAAGTGGTGAAGTGAGCGGCATTAAAAGTTATTGTATGACTTGTCGCATCATAAACAATATTCGAAACCACATTTGATTTATCCTGTTCGCCATTGACTAAAATGACTGGATTTTTGTAATTAGGAATATTGTACATCGTCAGAATTGCTCCATAATTTTGCATTCCACCAACAACGCTAGCATCTAAGCCCAAAACTCCCTGCTTCATATCCATTTCCTTCCCGAAATTATTCATAAACTGCATAAAGTCATAACTCATGAAATCAATCGGCTTGGTAAATTGGATTTTGCCGTCCAAAACACCATTCGTGCTATGTTCGAAATACAAATTACTGACATTGTGCCAGTTTGACTGATCGAAAAGGTTGGTCGTTACCCCGTGAGCCGCCATCCCCTGCTTCATCTGAGTCGGCATTTGAGATATGCCGGAACAAATTTGGGAAACCGGAATCTGCATATTTTGATATTGAGGATTATCGTCTTTTTCAGTTTCTATTTCGCCAGCGCAGTTCGAATCATCGGGCCGATCGAGATTGGCAGTTAATTGCCAGAACGGATCACTGGAAGAGGGCATATTTCCGCCTCCGATAGCATCGTCCAATGTGGCATGAGTTGCCGGCACTTGCGATTCATCAATTACAGTGACCGGAACCTGATCGTTAATTTGCGTTCCAGTCGGAACAACTGCCGAGATTGTGGTTGAATTCACAACTGACGCATTAGCAAGAACAGTAACCTCTTCCGAATCATCGCCGTACTCTCCCAACTGGACTTGCAGTTTGCCGATAGTGCCAAATCCGGTACCAGTAATTGTCAGAGTTGTGTCCTGATTAGGATTGAGCATGTCCGGCGTCACGCTTGTCAGTGTGAAAGTCGGCGGAGTTGCATTTTCTCCCGTATCCGCTTTCGCAAAAACTATCGGAATCGCGATAGCCATCGCCACAAACAGATACAGCAATTTAAAATATTTTTTGTTCATATTTTATTTCTTGTTTTATGTTTAATATTTATATTTTTTAATTATTATTTTTCAACAAATAATCGACCGCATATTTGCCCAGGTTGATGGCTATATTATATCACAAAATCGCAATCAATGACTCAAAGTTGGTCGTCCAGTCCTCCAAATTAAAAAATCCCACAAGCGGTTCAAACGTCCGACTTCCCTAACAAAAAACAAGGCTGAAATAAGCCTTGAATTTCGTTTGCGTTTTTCTTTAATATTATTGAGTTATCCACTCTCCTGACCAGCTAGTCCACCATTTGAATTTACCTGCCACTTCCTGTTCTTTCATTCTTACTTTCACATTAAATTTACCATTTTTAACCTTTATAGTTGCATTTCCGCATCCGTTCGAGTCGATTTTTACCTTGGGATTGTAAGCGGAAGTTTGCGATTGTTTTTTATTCGGGCTAATGTCACCCGTTTTGATTGCGTTAGTTTGAATTTTAACTTTGATTTTTTTAGATACGACATTTTTATCGGCATTGCAAAAATGAATAATTACAGTGTTGGCACCTGAAGAAATGCCGAAATGTTTGGAAAGCGTAACTGCCGAAATAGCTGGTGCTGAACTTCCTCCTGCCCAGGCATTCGCACCGAAAAACGCCAATATTATGATAAATATGAGTAAAATTTTTTTCTTCATGACTTCACCATCCTTTCCGAATTTATTTTTCTAACGCAATTATGGCACAACAATTATGCCTTGTCCAATATTCATTTAGTACACATCGAGAGTTTATAGTCTAATTTGAAGACAAAAAAATCCCGCAATTGCGCGGGATCCTCGATCGCTCGATACTGGGAATACTTGGCGGGACGCAGTGAACGAGAATGAATCACCCTGCGCCAAGAGCGCAGGGTATCCAGTTGAGGCATGACACTTGAGTCTAAAGTAGTCTCAGCTGAACCTTTTCTGGAGTTGCTCCTTGGTTTCGGATGTATTGTTCTAAATTTTTA
>JAJYKZ010000010.1 GCA_021788105.1 bacterium | reverse complement strand
AGAATTCGCGTTTACTGAAATTTTTAACCCGGCCGAGGTCGCAACGGTCAATTTTTGATTTTTTTCAGAAAAAACCGGCTCTTTGATGACTGTAACCGTCCCGGAAAAGTTTTTCCCGGCCAGTTCAAGATGATTTAATTTTTCCAATCGGATGTCGGTAAGATAGATTCCCAGGATAAAAAACAAAATCAAAAAAGCCGCGAGGCTGGCAGCTTTATTTTTGTAAAACACAACCAGAATTATCAAAGAAAAAATCAACGCCGAAAAAAGAAAAAAGGCGTCAACAATTTTTCCGGTAAAAGATGCCAGAAAAATTCCGCCAATAAAACTCAGGGACAGAATCAAAAATATTTTTGATTTATGCATGAGTTAATTATAACAAAAAAATATCCAGCAGACGTAATGCATGCCTGCTGGATCAAACGTAAGTCCTTTAATACCTGGCATAGCCCTGGTTGATATTTTCTGGCACCTGATTTATATCATGAATTTCGGGCCTATAGTCAGTTCCCTTTGAACCTGGCATTGTCCTTTTATTTATCATCTCTGCCAGTTCTTTTTCTCTCTTCGCCTCATCGATGAAAATATCTTTCAACTCCCGAGGCATTTTCCCTATCCAAAATTTACGTAAAAAGTAAAGTGAAAATCTACTGAAGCTTCTGACGCCGGCACTGTTCATATTCCCCTCCTTCCTTTCTTTCTTTAAATGCTAATTTCAATTATTTTAATTTTGGCGGATTTTCCGCCGATAATTTCTACGGAACTTTTTGAAACTTTAAAGAACCTCGCTAATAGATGTATTAGCATTTTATTGGCTTCGCCGTCAACCGGCGGCGCGGTCAGTTTTACTTTATACTCGCCTTCCGCCAGCCCGATCACCTCGTTTCGCGATGATCTTGGTATTACTTTGACATAAATTCTCATTTTAATTATTCATTCTTATTCCGATTTTTTTAAAATTCTTTCCGATTTTGTTTTTGATTTTTTCCAAATCCAAAGATTGGCCCTTGGTTTTCTTTTTTAATTTATCATCCAAAATTTTTCCTTCGCGATATTCTTGCAGATAATATGCTTCCGCGCCGCTGATCCACTCGGCGATTTCGTCGAAATCTTTTTCCGTGTGAATTCCCGGAACGACCGTCGTCCTAAATTCGTATGGAATTTTACTATTCATTATTAGATTAATGCTTAGTTTTATTCTTTCTTTATCAACTTTGGTTCCGGTTGTCTTATCATAATTTTCCAACTGATTTTTGATATCCATCGCAATAAAATCCACCAGTTTAGCGTCGATCAATTTTTTCAAAACGTCCGGCCGCGTTCCGTTGCTGTCCAGTTTTACCAAAAGCCCTTGTTTTTTTATTTTTTTTATAAAATCAACGATGTCCGGCTGAATCGTCGGTTCGCCTCCGGTGATGCAGACGCCTTCCAATTTTCCTTTGCGTTTTTTCAGAAAATCGAAAAATTCTTTTTCCGAACGCTCGTCGTGCGCCAGGCGCAGATTCACCAACTCCGGATTGTGGCAGAACGGACAGCGGAAGCTGCAACCGATTGTAAAAACGGTTGTTGCGATTTTTCCGGGATAATCAATAAGCGTGAGCTTTTGTATGCCTCCAAGAATCATAATTTTAAATTTAGAATTTAAAATTTTTTAAATCAGGGCGACCTGATTGCAAAAACCAAGTCGCCCCGCCATCTTTTCTTTTTATTATTTCTTTCTGCTTTCCAGTTTTTTCTTGGTTTTTGATTTTTGGCCCGAAACCTTGAATTCTCTCCTGTCAGCAAATTCCGATTGCTTGCCTTTGTTCCACTGCGTCACCGGACGAATGTAGCCGACCACGCGCGAGTAAACCTCGGTTTTCTGTTCCACGACGCATTTTGGGCAAGTCTGATGTTCGCCGGCCAGATAGCCATGCACCGGGCAGATGCTGAAAGTCGGAGTGAGAGTAAAATACGGCAAGCGATAGTTTTCCGCGATCTTCCTCACCAGATTCTTGGTCGTTTCGATGTCCCACAACCGCTCTCCCAAAAATCCATGCAATACCGTTCCGCCGGTATATTTGGTTTGTAAATTATCCTGCAAATCCAGCGCTTCAAAAATATCTTCGGTGAAATAAACCGGCAACTGCGACGAATTGGTATAGTACGGCTCCGCCCCGCTTTCTTTTATCGCTTTCATATTGCCAAAAATAATTTCCGGAAATCTGGTTCGGTCAAGCCTGGCCAGCCGATAGGAAGTTCCCTCGCCCGGCGTCGCTTCCAGGTTGTACAAATTTCCAGTTTCTTTTTGGTAGCCGATGATCCTCTCCCGCATATGAGTCAGAATTTCTTCAGCCAATTTCTGTCCTTCTTTTGTCGTAATATCTTTTCCGATAAGTTCAGTCACTGCTTCATTCAGTCCAATCAGTCCGATCGTTGAAAAGTGATTGCCCCAATAACGTCCGCGACGCATCTTGATTGAGTCCAGATAAAATTTCGTGTACGGATACAAACCTTTTTCGGTTAAATTTTCAATCAGCTTCCTTTTCGTTTCCAAACTTTCTTTGGCCAGGTCCATCAAGGCGTTAAGTTTTTTGTAGAATTCGATTTTGTTTTTAGAAATATGCCCCAAGCGCGGCATGTTGATCGTCACCACTCCGATCGATCCGGTCAGAGGATTGGCTCCAAAGAGTCCGCCTCCGCGCTTGTGCAGTTCGCGGTTATCCAATCGCAAACGGCAGCACATGCTTCGCGCGTCTTCCGGATCCATGTCAGAATTGATGAAATTAGCAAAATAGGGAATTCCGTATTTGGCCGTCATCTCCCAGATCGGATTAAACTTGTCGTCCGCCCAATTAAAATTTTTGTCGATGTTGTAAGTCGGAATAGGAAAAGTAAAAATTCTTCCGCTCGCATCTCCTTCCGTCATCACTTCCGCAAAGGCCCGGTTGATCATATTCATCTCGTCTTGGAATTCGCCGTAAGTTTCTTTTTGCGGAACGCCGCCGAGAATCACCGACTCTTTGGACAGAGTTTTGGGAGCCACAATATCCAAAGTGATATTGGAAAATGGCGTCTGAAATCCTACGCGCGTCGAAACATTCATATTGAAAACAAAAGATTGTATTTCCTGCTTCACTTGGTCATAGGTCAATTTATCATAATGGACAAACGGAGCAAGCAGCGTATCGAAATTGGAAAAGGCCATTGCTCCGGCCGCTTCGCCTTGCAGAGTATAGATGAAATTTACCATCTGGCCCAAAATTGATCCCAAATGTTTGGCCGGTTTGCAGGCCACTTTTCCTTGCACTCCGGTAAAACCGCGCCGAATCAAATCCTGCAGATCCCAACCGCAGCAGTAAGCGGCAATAAGCTGCGCGTCATGGATGTGAAAATCTCCTTCTTCGTGCGCTTCACGAATTTCTTTGGCATAGACGCGGTTCATCCAATATTTCGAGCTGACAATGGAAGAAATATAATTGTTCAATCCTTGCAAAGAATAGGCCATATTAGCATTCTCTTTGACTTTCCAGTCAATCTCCTGAAGATATTTGTCCACCAAATCAACCGCTTCGTTCAAAGTTTCTTCCGTTTCGCGAATCTTCCTGTGCTGTTCGCGGTAAAGAATGTACGATTTAGCCGTCTCTTCAAAATCCAAAATCATCAAAACCCTCTCCACTAAATCCTGAATCTCTTCAATTTCCGGAACGTATCCTTTTTTGTAATTTTTATTCAAAAGTTTGGCCACTTTCTCGCTCACTTTCCTCGCATCCTCCATGCTGCCTTCGCCTGTTGCGGCAAAAGCTTTGGCCACAGCTTTCGCGATCTTTCCTTGTTCGAAAGCCACGACCTTTCCGCTTCTTTTGACAACTTTGGCAACGTTGCTTGCCGGTTCAGCTTTCTTGGCTTTGACCGCTTTTTTCGCAGCAGTTTTTTTGACCGTCCCCTTTCCCCCTTTCTTTTCCCCTATTTTTTTCTTTTTGTTTTTGCTCGGCATACGTTTGATTAATTATTTATATTTAAAAAAAATTATTATTGTTTATTTATCCAGCATATCCAGTTCTTTTTTAAAACTTTCAATGCTTCCGAATGATTTATAGACGCTGGCAAAACGCACATACGCCACTTCGTCCAATTCTTTCAGTTTCTTGAGCACGATCTTGCCTATCTCCCGCGTCGTTATTTCCGGTTTTTCCAAACTGTGAATCGCGTACTCGATATCCCCGATCAGCTTGGAAATTCTCTCTTCCGAAATCGGACGCTTTACCAAGGCCCGCCTGATTCCGTTTTCGACTTTGGATTTATCGTAATCAACTCTCTCTCCGTTTTTCTTCAAGACTGAAAGCCTCAAAAGTTCCACCTCTTCATAGGTGCTGAAACGAGCGTGGCATTTTTCGCACTCGCGTCTTCTGCGCGTGATTTTTCCTTCGTTGTTATCACGTGAATCGACTACTTTAGTTTCGCTATGATGGCAAAAAGGACAATTCATAAATTAATTTTATACTATATATTGTGTAATGTAAGTTCATTATACCACAACTTAAAAATACGCCAAGAGTTTTAAAAAACCTTGATTTTACTAAGGTTTTTTAAAATGAAGTTGAGTTATCCACAGACTGAGGAAGAAAAACAGAGCCTACCTAATTCGGCTCTGTCTTTAAAAATAATTTCTTCGATCACAATTGGAATCATTTTTCTTATGTCCCGCTGGGCAATATCCATTATCACAATAATTCAATATTCAACGACACATTAAGTCATTCCGCTCGTTCTAAGGAAATATGAAATTATTTTTTCTTTTTCCTTGCTACCAATGCAGCTCCAGCCACAGATTTTTCTTTTTTCCGTGACAAATCTTTTTTAAGAGATTTTGAAGCAAGGCGTGCAACTCTTTTGCTAGTCCTTGGCATCTTACTTTTATATTTTCTTATCTAAACTCCACTGACATCGACCAACTTGTCAGCTCTTGTTTTCAAAATACACATTTATAACATCAACAAACACTTCCGCCCACACACTTCTTTCACATCAGATTTTTTACCTTTTTGAAACGTAGTCTATTATTTTATTCCAATCCAAATTGTCTTTCGTATAGAAAATATCAACAACATCTTTTGTCATTTCATTTATTTTCTTCACATACAATTCCTTAAATACATCGTCTCTTTTTTTTGCCTCCTTGTCGAGTGGCTGGATTATTTTCTTGTATAATTCATTGTCGCCAGAAATTAATTCCCAGAAAGATTGCCCGCAAATTTTCTAGTAGCTAAGATCAGAATCTTTGCTTACCTTATGCGGACTATTATCCCGTCCATAAATGCATCCATTCACAGAGATGATGTTATTTCTTTTAAATTCTATACGAAAAAATTTTTTAGCAATTTTAAAATTTCTTTTCATCGTGTTTACCTGGTCAGAATTTCCCCAATTTGGCCCAGATTTAATGCCAACAATATATGTTTTATTATCACGCTCAAAAATCAAATCAATGCTGCGATATTTCCCCTCCTCAGCTTTTTTACCATTAAATACCTCGTGACAAACATGAATAGCAAGATTTTCCATAAGATCACCAAAAATTGTTTCTTCTTGTGAAGATAAAAATGCGTCAAGAATACTTTTTGCTAAATCACCAGCAGTTTCAATATTTTTCGCCTTAAATAAGTAAGGATTTTTTCGTTTTGAAATGTCAGCCAGCTTCGCAGATTCAAGCCTTTTAAGTCTTATTTCGTAAAACGGCTTAATTACATCGGATGCAATAAAGTCATTTAGTTTTTCATAGTTTAAATTTCCCATATTATTTTGTTTGTTCGTTAACATTATCAACAGCAAGATTATGATATTCTTCCTGTATTTCAATACCAATAGAATTTCTATCAAGCTGAAATGCAGCAATTGAAGTCGTGCCAGAACCTAAAAAAGGATCTAGAACAATATCTCCTGGTCTTGTGAAAAGCTTAATAAACCAACTTGGCAATTCTTTGGGGAAAACTGCGCTATGTTTTTTATTAGAGCTTTCCGTTGCCATTGAAAGCACATTCGTCGGATATGCTAGTTCGCGACCTACCCAATTTGATACATTTTTTCCAAAGCCACTACCAACTTTTGAATTATCTCTTTGTTTATCAGTCTCACTAAGATTTTTTAGGCGAGTTTTTGCCCAATTGCCCATAGGCACTCTAACATCATCTTGATACATATTGAAATTTTTTGTTTTATTGAATTGTAAAAGTCGCTCCCAAGAATCACGGAAACGATTAGGCCATTTGCCTGGAAAGCAATTTTTTTTGTGCCAAATAAATTCTTCTGTCCAGAGCCAACCCTGTTTTCTCATTGCAATAATTAACTCCATTACATATGTATGGCGCTCACCATTAACAACTTTTTCTTTAATATTCAAAATAAATGTTCCCTCTGGGTTTAAAACACGCAATAACTCCTTTGTTATTGGCAAAAACCATTCCACATAGTTGTCTGGACTAATGCCGCCATAAGTACTTTTTCTCTGATCAGCATACGGAGGCGATGTAACTATGAGATCCACAGAATTGTCTGGTATTTTTTTTAAAACATCTAAGCAATTACCCAAAATGATATCGGCCTTTACTCTGGTCTTAGTCTTCACAGTGAATAAATTCAATTTTTCTATGGTTCTAACTACCATATTATTATTATAACACAAATTAATTTTGGACTTTGTAAACCCACGAAAGCAATCGGTAGAACCTTACAGAAAACACAATTTTAAAATTTTACCGTCATCGGACTGCCCAGTCCGGTAATGTAATCATAATGCCTGCGCGCCCGGCAATAATATCCGCAATCGCCGTTCGATCCGCTTTTGACATCCCGAAAATAATTTCCATCGTTAGCCGCGGCCTTGTCGGAATAAAATTTTTCATTATCAGCGGAAAGTCCGAGTGATTTTATGGCCGCCCATTGCGGCGCGCCAGCGCTGGTTCCTCCGACAACATACCAGCCTTTTTTGGATTTTCCGGTCGAGTGATAGATGGAAAATCCGGAACGCGGATCGGCATCATAAGAAACATCGGGGATCGCGCGATAGCCATTAGCTTTTGGAATGGAATAGTTTGATTGATAGTTTGGCTGCGATTCATAGGCGCTGACTCCTCCCCCGCTGCCAGTCCAAGCTGTTTCAGAAATCAATTTTCCGTTTTTGGAAAGATTCAGATAAGTTCCGCCCACTGCGACAACGTATGGAGAAACCGCCGGCCAGCTGACACCAGCGCCGTTATCTCCAGATGAGGCGAAAAAAGTAATATTTCCAGAATTCTTAAAATGATTGTCTAAAGATATTTCATCGGAAAATTCGGCTCCGCCCCAACTCATCGAAACAGCTATCACTCCCGGCCTTTTTCGCGCGTAATCAATCGCGTCCAATAAATTTTTTCCGCTGGGAGTCTTAGCTTCGACTAGAAGAATTTTAGCTTGTGGCGCGATGACATGCGCCCATTCCACATCCAGAGCTGTTTCCATCGCCCAACCAGAATTATACCGGCCTTTCCCCATCGTATGTTTTTCAAAGCAGCCATTTTTTGTCGTGCAGCTAGGCAAATTGAACTGCGCGTCAAAGACTGCTAAATCTTTTTCGATATAAATATCGTCATAGGCTCCGACAATGGCAATGGTTCCATTCCCGCCGCTCGTCGGAAGATTATAAATTTTCTTAATTTCGTCAGGGGTCAGGCCGGCCGGAGAATTGCCGACCGATCCGTAGCGATGAATTGGCGGACGTCCCTTAAAATGATTGAAGCGATAGGCCGCTTGGGCCGACATATAAGATATTGATAAAGCCAAGATTAAGATAAAAGCAAAAATGAATTTTGCAGTCCAGGGATTTTTCATTTTGTTTTTGTTTAAAAATTATTTGATATTTTTGTTATTATTTTACAAACTCACAAAAGCCACCGGCAGAACTTTACGGAAGACTCCGGCAATCAGAATCGAATCCGACTCGTCCAAATAGATCGGCTGATGGATTTTGTTTGTCGAGTTTGGAAAAAGTCCGATGATGCCATGCGGCAGTTTTTTGTAGCGTTTAATGGTCGCCATCCCGTTGATGACTGCCACGACAATTTTACCTTCGTAATCAAAATCTGAATCCTTCTTTTCAAAAACCGCGTAATCGCCGTCGTTAATTTCTTCCTTGTCCATCGAATCGCCCAGCGCCTTCACGGCAAAAAGTTGGGCCGGATTTTCTTTGCGGAAAAGACTTTTGGAAATTTGGAGATAGCCGTCCACATTGCCTTCGGCATAGGCCAGCGCTTCGCCGCAGGAAGCCAGTCCGTACATCGGGATGGAAAAAATATTTCCCAGATTGGCATAGTTGTCATTTTCCACCAAGAAAATTTTTTTGGCGCGGTCGCGTTTCAACAAATCTTTTTTCTCTAGCGCCTCAATCACTTGCACCGTCCCCTTGAGGCTTCCCACTTTCACGCCTTGCTCTTCCAAATATTTATGCACCCGATAGGCGGTCGGGTTTTCCTTTTTCTGTTCGATAATTTCCCTGATCATTTCCAGAATGGTATTTTGTTTGGATGTTAGTGGTTCCATAATTTTTTTTAAAATTAATTATAGTGATATATTATCACTTTTGTTATCACTGTCAATTTCTCGCCTGTGGATAAGTCCTGCTTGCCCCGTGAAGAATTTTTCTTAAAAAATTCTTTTTACGGGGTGGATAACTAAAAAAAGCCGCCCCAAAATGAGCGGCTTCCGGAATTTTTTCTATTTTAATTCGGCGAAACTTCTTTCCAATCCATATTGGGTATTGTAGAGCATGAGGCCGAAGTTCCGCTACAAGTTCCATTGCATGTCCAAGACCAAGGACCGGTTCCAGTCACTGTTGATGGACTTCCAAAATTGCATAAATTTGTAGTCGGCTCCGTTGTGGCCGGAGTTCCATTGGCTGAACCACAAGTTCCGTTGATGCTTGGCGATTGATTAGCAGAGCAAGAGGCAGTGCCGCAAGTGCCGCCACAAGTCCACGACCATGGTCCGGATCCAGTTACTGTTGATTGAGTACCAGAGCCGCATAAATTTAAAGTTGGAGCGGAACAATAGGATGAACCATTGGCCGAACCACAGGTTCCGGTTATACCAATATTGGAACTGCAGGAAGCAGTTGTTCCTCCGTTGGCACCGGTGCAAGTCCAAGACCATGGACCTGAGCCACTGACTATTGATGAAGTGCCCGAGCTACATAAATTGGCAGAAGGAGCTGTACAGCTAGTAGTTCCATTGGCCGTTCCGCAAGTTCCATTTACGATGGCAGGATTTACAATCAGACTCGCATTGCAAGTACCTGTTCCGCCCGCACCAGTGACAGTCAAAGTGCAATTTTCTGTGCCCGAGGAATTGTATTGTGATAACCAAGAACCGGATGTACCGACCGAAGCTGTTCCTGGTACGGGTCCAGTGCAGGATAAAGAGGCTCCTGTCGCATTGGATGAAGACCAATAAGCTGTACTGTTTTGTCCGGCCGTAATCGGACTGGGCGAAAAATACATTGAGCAGGTGGGAGGTGCTACGTATGTACAAGTGCCTGGCGCGGAGCATTGGTGGTTAGCGTCGCAGTAGTTGGGAGTTGGGCAAGACATGGCGAGACTGCCAGAGGAAACACTGTTGTTTTCGTCGATACCACCGAAAGTTAAAGCACTGCCTGAGCCGGACATAGAGAAATATTGCAAAGGAACACCTGGGGTTCCGATTGTTACACTGCCAGAAAAATTTGCGCCAACAGCTGAAACGCCTCCTGGAACTCCTGGTGAGTATGATCCATTTGAGACTGAATAGCCATAAATGCTAGTCGCAGTAATATTAATTTTATTCCCCGAACCAACAAATTTAAGGGTAGATAGTGGTCCATACCCAGATCCAAATACCCACGTAGTATCATAATCATTATCCCCCCATATATCTGCTGTATTCACCGAGACACTTCCTGAATAGGAAGATGCCGAACTCCACCCATAAGGCCAATCTGGCCAAGGATATGTTTCACTTATAGTTGCTGTCAATAAGTTTCCTGAATTACTTATGCGGTTACTCTGAAATTGTAAAGAAGTTATGTATCCCCCAGATTTACCTAGCCAGCCAGTATTACCTGAAAGGCCAACTGCGCAATACGCACTTTGGTTAGCATTGGAAAGAGGGCAAGAATAGTTAGTCAGTTTGTTGCCGCTTGTGTTTGTAATAGTAGCCCCTTCAGCGTTTTCATACTCACTTCCTCCTGGAGCAAGCAGAGTTGAATTAGGATAACCATAATCTCCATCTCCGCAATTGTTATTCCATTCGGTTATATTGCAATTATTATCAAACCAAGCAATGTTGTCAGTAGTTCCTGGCAGAATAGAAAAATAACCAGATCCTCCGCAATGAGGATCACTTATATAATAAGAACAGACTCCCCAATAATTATTCGCGCTGCAACCCGCCGTCTGCACACAAGCACTCTGGCAAGTCGCCTGATCGGCATATGCAATACCGCTTGTGGAGCACTGATAGTTTGCTTGGACAATATTGTCCCCCGCCAAAAACAATGCCCCAGAGAAAAATGTTAAGAAGAAAATCAAATAGAAATTTTTTTTCATTTGTATTTTAAAATTAAGTTGGTTCTTTTTACTCGATTGTGATTGTCAGCGCGTCATTCGTACTGAGATCGAATTGGATGTATACTTTGCTTCCTTGTTTGACATTAGCAATCTTTCCGTTTCCCAATTTACCGCTGGTCAATATGAACGAATTCTTTGTCAAATTGAAAGTTTTGCTTATTCCGTTGCTGGCAATAGAAATAGACGAAGCACTTATGCCGGTTACGGTTCCGGTCAGATTGTTGTTCATAATTTTTTGGATGTCGGCGGGGATACTACTATTTGGTTTAGCTTGCGGATTAGAAATTGGAGCTGATTCTACTGCAATAGTTTGTACAGGTTTGGCAGATTGCAGCTTGGAATTAAATTTTTTTACGCCGACATAAAAAATCAATCCGGCAAGAACAACTAGAAATAAAGTTATAGTTATGATTAAAACTATTTTTTGTTTTTTCAAATTTTTGTTTTAAAAAGTTTTTCTTAACTTCATAATACCCCCCCCCAACGCAGTTTGGCAAGGATGGGTTATGCACAGAAACAAAAACACCGGCTTTTAATCGCCAGTGTTTTGCAAAAAATTTTAGTTTAGATTATTTCCCCATCTTTCTCCGGATGAACGCCGGGATTTCCAATTCGTCGTCTTCGTTATCCAGAGACTTGTCGGGAGTAAATGAGATCGGCCGGGAAATTTTCGGCGGGACTTTTTCTTCAATGATCATTTTAGGTTCAGTCTTGGCCGGAAAAGTAATTTTAGACGCCGGCTGTTCTTCATCTTCCTCTTCCTCGGCTTTTTTTCTGGCATCGCCGACAGTCATCCGCGACAATTTTTCAACAGCCGATTCTCTAACTTTAGTGCTGTCAAAATCAGTCGCGACCACCGTAATTTGAACCTCTCCCTTCTTGATAGTTTCATCAACCACCGCTCCAAAAATAACTTTTGCGTTCGGATCAATCGATTCGGTAATAATATTGGCCGCCTCGTTGATTTCCAGCATCGTCAGATCGTTCGAACCGCTGACATTGAAGAGCACGCCTTTGGCGCCGTCGATCGAAAGTTCCAGAAGCGGGCTGTTGATCGCCGCCTTGGCCGCTTCCGCCGCCCGGTTTTCTCCGGTGCCGACTCCGATTCCCATCAGGGCCGAGCCGCTGTTAGACATAATAGTTTTAACATCGGCAAAGTCCACATTGACTACGCCCGGCTTGGTAATCAGATCGGAAATTCCCTGCACGCCCTGGCGCAGCACATCATCCACGATCTTAAAAGAATTGATCAGGGTGGTTTTTTTATCGATAATCTGCAAAAGTTTGTCATTCGGAATAGTGATCAGCGTATCCACTCGTTCTTTCAAATTTTCCAGGCCTTCTTCAGCAATCGATCTTCTTTGAGCTCCTTCAAAAGCAAAGGGCTTGGTTACAACAGCCACAGTCAATGCGCCAAGTTCTTTGGCAGTTTCCGCCACGATCGGAGCCGCTCCTGTTCCCGTTCCACCGCCCAAGCCACAAGTTACAAAAACCATATCCGCGCCTTTCAAAACCTCTTGAATCTCATCGCGATTTTCTTCGGCCGCCTGCCGTCCGACATCCGGAACCATTCCCGAACCGAGTCCTTTGGTCAAATTCTTTCCGATGTGCACTTTCTCCGCCGCCCGATTATGGTGGAGAGCCTGCGCATCGGTGTTAATCGCTACGAATTCCACGCCTTTTATTTTCGATTCGATCATCCGCTCGATCGCATTGCCTCCCGATCCTCCGACTCCGACAACTTTAATCCTTGCAAAGGTTTCCACTGGTGGTTTTATTTCTGCCATATATTTTTTATTGTAACCTGATCTCTCTCAGATTATTTTTATTTATTTAAAAAGTTTCTTACGAAAATTATATCCAAAAAAGTCTTTTCTTTAGTAAAAAAACTAGCACATATGAAGTCTATGTGTCAAATTTGCTTGTATTTTTGTATTTGTGTTTACCGCCGTTTAATCCTCCCGGGGGAGATTGAAGACGGCAAGAATTTTACTTTCTTATTCTAGCGCAAAACCGGACATTAGGGCAAGAATTTTTTGAACAACTTTTTCATATTGTCAACCGTTCCGCCCACATTGCCGGGAATAATGTTTTTCACCAGCTTATTTTTCAATTTTACGGTATTTTTCACGGAAACTGAGCTGTTTTCCAGGCCCCAAAGCACCAGACCCACGGAAGTCACAAAAGACGGATCATCGACTTTATCCACAAGACCGCCCAATGGAACCGGAAAGCCGGCCTGAGCCGGAAGTCCCAAAATATCTTTCGCCAAATCGATGACGCCGGGCAGCTTGGCCGTTCCTCCGACCAATACCGCTCCGGCTGGCAATAATTTATCTTTTCCGATTGAACGCAATTCCTTATTGACCATAATGAAAATTTCTTCCAAGCGCGCCTCGATAATTTCCGCCACATGATAGCGGGAAACTATTCCTTCTTCGTTCTGATCAAGTTCGGCCAAATTAATATCTTCTTTCTTTCCGATCTCTCTCGGCAGCGCGTTGCCGTATTCCAGCTTCACCTTTTCAGCCACGTCGATTGATGTGCGCAATCCGATCGCAATGTCGTTGGTAATATGGCCGCCGCCGACCGGCAGAACGGAAGTATGGAGAAGATCATTTTCTTCATAGACCGCGATGGAAGTGGTTCCGCCGCCGATGTCGATCAAAACCACGCCCAGCTCTTTCTGCCTTTTGGTCAATGTCGCCTTCGCCGCCGCCAAAGGCGCCAACACAAAATCATCCACCGCAATGCCGGCCTGCTCCACGCATTTGACCAGATTTTTTATGAACGGCGTCGAACCTTCGATAATCATTGCCTCCACTTCCAAACGCACTCCGTTCATACCGAGCGGATCCTTGATGTCTTTCTGATCGTCAAGTGAATAACTCTTGGGAATAATATGAATAATTTCCTTGTTGGAAGGGATGGAAATTGCCTGCGCCGCGTTGATGACCCGAGAAATATCGTCTTCCGTTACTTCTCCATCGGCTCTTCCCACAGCTATTACTCCTTTGGAACTTTGAGAGGAAATATGATTGCCGCCCAAACTGATCGCGGCTCTTTCCACCGCCCGCCCGGAATTAGCCTCGGCTTTTTCCACTGACGCATTGATCGCCTTCACTGCTTCTTCCAGATCAACAATCACTCCTTTGCGGATTCCGGCCGATGCAGACGTTCCGACGCCGATCACTCTCGGTTTTTCTTCTCCGTCAAAAATCTGCGTAATAACCGTCCGCACGTTGGACGATCCGATGTCAATGCCAACAATTATGTCATTCTTGGACATAAGTCAAAAATTTAATTTATAGTTACGGTTTTTGATTATTGTCGAACGAAGCAAGGGAAACAAAAACCCGTTTTTTGTTTCCGATCGAGCGTTGACAACAAATTGGTTTACCAATTTATAATAAAACAAAATTTGGAAATATGCAATGCGATTATTTCAGGAGCGCCAATATTTTCGGAGTCAGATACGGGACGAATATTATGATTCCGACAATGACCGAAAGAACCGCCATGATTAAAACGCTGGCCGCCATCAAGTCTTTGATCAGCCGGGCATACGGATGGACCTGCGGTTTCACAATATCCACCACCCGTTCCATGACCGTGTTCAAAAGTTCCATAATCAGAACGCCCATGATGACCGCGAACAAAATAATCATCTCGGTTTCGGAGACACGGAAATAAATCATGGCAACAATGACGGCTATCGCGGCAATCACTTCGTTTTGGAAATTTTTTTCGTTTTCCAAAACATAACCCAATCCCCGCAATGCGTAGGACAAGCTTTTAAAAAATTCTTTTACTCGATTCATTTGTTTATTTTTTTATTAACTGCCCCCTCTTGAATTTTAAACATTTCTTTGCCATGATCGAAACCCAGAAGATGCAAAGTTCCGTGAGCGATCACGTTGGCCAATTCCCTTTTCAAGTCCAACTTCTTCGCCGCGGCATATTCTTTTATATCATCATAGCATACTATCAGCTCGCCCAGGAAGATGTCTTTTTCCACAACCCTTTCAAGCGCCGCCGTATTTTCATATTCGGCAAAAGAAAGAACGTCGGTCGTTTTGTCGACTTTACGATAGTTTTTATTAAGTCTTTTTATTTCTTGCTTATCGACAAGCGCAATGCTCATAGAAACAGTCTTGCCGGCCAAAAATCCATGCCCGCTCCTCTTTAAAGTCTCTCTTATTATGGGAGCAAAAAAAGAATCCTTGAGAGGACTTTTGGTTTGGTTGTTAATTTCGAGATGAAGTTTCATAAGCATATTATAATTTGGTATTTGCCGCAGGGCAAGCACATTTCGCGATTCAATTAAAAATCCAAAAAAGCAGGCTTTTTCAACCTGCTTTAATTTGATAAAAGAGTGCGAAGAAGTTATTTTTTCTTGGGATGCCTTAAATAAATAATCAGATTTATTCCCACAGCCAGCCCCGCCGCCCCAAACCAAGCATACCAAAGAATATTATCATTATTTTGCATTGATCCGATAAATCCCCCGCCGGTGCTTGGCAAAATTTTCGGAACAACTTCTTCATGCTCGTGATCCTTGTGGTGATCATGATGATCTTCTTCTTTTTTAACTTTAACTGTCACTTTTACGTTCTGTGTTACATTCTGCGTCTGGCTTTGAGTTTGACTAACGGAAGTAGGAATAACAGTCGGTGTTGGAGTTGGGGTTGGAATTGGGGTTGGAGTTGGAATTGGGGTTGGAATTGGAATAGGTGTGGGCGCCACCGTGACAGTGGCTTCCGCAGTCGCGGAAATTTGTTTTACCGCACAGTTGTCATTCGCCACAATAAAATTTCCATTGCCATCGCAAAGGTCGCTTGAATCATCATTCGAACAGCCCTTAGAAACTACTGTGGCCGTATTGGTGGTTGTTTGTGAAACATTAGTAGAGCATTTGTAAATCCAAGTCTCCCCTGCTTCCAAAAGACCATTCTTATTATCATCTCCGCCAACAAAAGTAACCGGACCGCATTTGTCATCGGTTACGGAAATATTTTTATAAGCGATTCCGTTCAAAGGTTTGGTAATTTCATAAGTATAGGTAACTTGTCCGCCCCCGGCCGGCAAATTGGAATTATCAGCCACCTTGGTAATCCTTATGATGGCTCCGGGTTTTGCGTTTTCATCCGAAGAGCAAATTTCCCAGGCCAGAGCAGTTTTTTGGAAACCAAAAACCGCCAGAAACGAGATTAAAAGAAAAGCTATGCTTGCCAGAAAGCTTTTGTTTTTGAGAAAATTCTTTCGCTTTTTCATATTTTTATTAATTTATTAAAATTAGGGTTAGGCTTGGAAGTTTTTGGACAATTTTGTTTAAAACCCAGCTGGACAATTACCGTAATAAAATTGAAAATGAAAAATATTTCAGAAAAACCAAAAAACCGCCCGCAGGCGGTTTTTATATGAGCTTTTTTTATTGCAGTTCTTCCTCTACAATCTTTCTGACTGCGTTTCCGTCGGCTTGGCCCTTCAGCTTGCTCATCACCGAGCCCATTACCTTGCCAATTTCTGCCTTGCCTGATGCGCCTGTTTGAGCAATCGTTTCTTTGACTGCTTCGCGAATTTTATCTTCGCTCAACTGCGCTGGCATATAGACGGAAAGGATTTCAATCTCTTTTTTTTCTTTTTCCGCCAGATCCGTCCGCCCGCCCGCGCCATATTGAGCCACGCTGTCTTTTCTCTGTTTAATGGCGCGCGCGATCACTTCCCGCACTTCGGAATCCGACAGCCCTTCTTCTTTTTTCATCTTGTCTATTTCGGCATTTTTGATCATAGAATCAAGCATTCGAAGAGTATCGCGCTTGGACGCATCTCCTGCTTTCATAGCTTGCTTCATATCTTCGAAAATCTTTTGTTTTAGGCTCATACTATTTTATTAGTTTCTTTTTTGCATTTTTAAAATTTTCTTCGTCAAACTTGCCCATTTTTTTCAAACGATCGACAACTTTTTTGACTTTTGCCTTATACATGGCCCCTTGGCGCAATTCGCGCCTGCTCTTTTCATCTGTTCGGAATCTGGTTTTTCTGGCATGCACCAAAACACCGCTTTGCTGGACTCTGCGGCTGAACCGCCGGATCAAACTTTCCGACGTTTCCCGATCTTTCTTTTTTACCTCAATCATAAAAAACCTCCGATCTAGAATTACTAAATATATATTATTCTACACTGGTCTTATTTCTTCATACAGCCTGGCACCGCCAATAAGGTGCAAGTGCAGATGCGGCACCTCCTGTCCTCCGTCTTCACCGGTACGAATTAGCAGTTTATACCCTTTTTCGGATATTTGCAAATCTTGGGCGATTTTCTTGGCTGTTAAAATCATTTTTCCCACCAAATCCGCATCTTTGTCCGCCAGAACATTGACACTCTCGATATGTTTTTTGGGTATGATCAGAATGTGCACCGGAGCGGCCGGATGAATATCTTTAAACGCCAGAATCTCCCTGTCTTCGTAAATAATTTCAGCTGGAATTTCTTTGTTGATAATTTTGCAAAAAATATCCATTGGATTATATTTTCTGTCACTTATTCTCAGAATGATTGTTGTGATTGCCGTTGTCGTGATAGGTAATGACGTTGTCGGTTTTAAGTTTCTTCTTTACTATATCAACCAATTTGTCCACACTCACGATTTCCTGAACTCCGCTGGCCATATTTTTGATTATTACAGTTTTGTCCAAGGCCTCTTTCTGACCCAAAATCAAAGTGAGTTCCACTCCCAATCTGTCCGCCACCCGCAACTGCGCTTTCAGACTGCCGCGTCCGAAACTTTCCGCTACCAGAATTCCATTCTTTTCCAATTCGGAAAACAGCTTCAAACTTTTTTTCTTGGCCAAATCTCCCAATTGCGCTAAAAATATTCTTGGCCGAGGCGCACGATAGGGTTTCGCCTGCACTCTTTTCATCTCCAATATCAACCTTTCAATGCCCAGTCCGAAACCGATAGCCGGAGTGTTTTCTCCGCCCAAAAGTTTAACCAGTCCGTCATATCGGCCGCCGCCTCCCAAAGAAAACTTTCGGCCGTCTTCCTCGCCAGACCATATTTCAAAAACAGTTTTAGTGTAATAGTCCAAACCGCGCACCAGTTGCGGATTGATGGTATAAGGCAGATCCAATTCATCCAAATATTCCAAAAGATTTTTGAAATGAGTGCGGCAATCGTCGCAAAGATGGTCGACCGACTGCGGAGCGGCCGCCGCCACTTGGGAGCATTTGTCTTCTTTGCAATCCAAAACCCGCAACGGGTTGGTTTCCAGCCGCCTTTTGCAATCTTGGCAAAGCTTGTTCTTTTTCGATTCCAAATAATTGACCAAAAGGTCTTTGTATTCTTTGCGGCAGACCGGACAACCAATGGAATTTACCTGAATTTGAACCGCTTTAATCCCCAGATTCTGAACAATGCGATAGGCCACCTGAATCATCTGCGCGTCCAGAACCGGATCCTGCTCGCCAAAAGCATCGTAATTTACCTGATAGTGTTCTCGATATCTTCCTTCTTGCGGACGGTCATAGCGATAAACGGGACCGGTCGAAAAAAGTTTGACCGGTTTGGGCGAAAGATGCAACCCGTGCTGGATGTAAGCCCGGCAATTTCCCGCTGTCAATTCCGGACGAAGCGAAACTTTGTCCCCTCCGCGCGTTACGAAATTATACATCTCCTTGTCGACAATGTCAGTCCCTTCTCCCACGCCCCGAACGAACAAATTGGTATATTCCACAAGCGGCGTATCCATCCGGGAAAAACCATAGTCGCGCGCCAGCCTTTCCGTGACTCTCCGCGCCTGCTCCCAGTATGGCTGGTCTGCCGGCAAAATATCCTTCATTCCGCGCGGCGGCTGCAGCATAATCGGCTCGAGTTCTTTTATTTTCGCTTCCGGTTTGGATTTTTTCGCCGCATTTTTTTTGGACTTCTTGGCAATTTTTCTGGGCATATGAATATAATTTTATAATTTTAAATTCTGTAATTTTTAAATAATTTCTTAAATCAAAATTTTTAAACCGACCATTTCTGAAAAATTTAAAAATCAACTAGAATACTGAGAGCTGATTAAGCGGCCAGGCCCGCAAGACAACTTTCCCGATGATATTTTCCGCCGGCACCGGACCCCAGCTGCGCGAATCGGAACTGAACATTCGATTATCTCCCATCACAAAGTATTGGTCATTGTTAAGTTCCACGGTCATGTCGCCCAAAGTTTTGACATCCAGAGAAAGATAGGCGCTTTCGTCCAAAACAAAACCGTTGGGATGCTGCGGATTATAGATCGTGACTTGGCCGTCTTTGATCTGGACTTTTTCTCCCGGCAAGCCGATCACTCTTTTGATATAGAACTGGCTGGGATCTTTCGGCGGCCGAAAAACAATGACGGTTTGCCGTTGGACTTCCTTGAACGGACTAACCGTAAACCAAGTGTTGCCGTCAATTCCGACGTCAGTGGTTTTGTAGCCCAGTTCGTTGACGATGAGGTATTGGTTGTTTTCAAAATTCGGCTCCATCGAAGCGCCTTGGACGAAAAACGGCTGGAATAAAAAAACCCTGATCGGGAAGATTATGACAAACGCCAGCACGACTATTTTTATTATCTCGAAAATAAAACTGCCGACGCCGTAATAGCGCTCGTCGTTGGCAGCCTTGTTCTGCATATTTTGATCGCTCATTTAGTTTTAATATTTTTAACTGATTCTCCTCGAGTCTAACACAAAATCCAACGCTTAGCAAGGGTGTTTCTGCCTTTGTCCAAGGGCGTTTGGTTTGCCGCCCGGAACCTGATATTATAAAGAAGATGATAAAAAGAAAAATAAAAAATGACATCTCCAATTCCGGCTCCCCCAACTTTCTTCACGAGGAAAATTTTTACGATCCCGCCAGTTCCCGTCGTGGCTCTTTCGACCACATGCTCTACCGTCCGAAACGGCGGCTGGCCAAAAAAATTATTCTTTGGACGATCGGAACATTGCTTTTGGCCGCGCTCGCCTATGGATCTTTCGTCGCTTACAAGATTTATTCTTTCAGCCAAAAAATAAATTCCGGCAGCCAAAGTTCCGATCAGAATTCTTTCATCAGCACCGTAAAAGAAACTGTCGCAACACTGGCAAGTTCCCAGCCGATAAACCTGAAAGGGATGGCCAGCGGACGGATCAATATCTTGCTTCTGGGCATCGGCGGCAAAGGCAATCCCGGTCCCAATCTGACCGACACCATAATGATCGCCAGCATCAACACCAAGACTGATCAAGTGGCGCTCCTTTCCATTCCGCGCGATCTCTATGTCGAGATTCCTCAAACAAATCTTCACACCAAAATCAACGCCGTCTATCAATACGGCCTGGATAAAACAAACAATTCCAACAACACCGACGAAGCCGTGCAGCCGCTTATCGATACCGTAAAAAATATCACTTCGCTCGATATCGACTATTACGCTATTTTGGATTTTTCCGGATTCAAAGAAGTGATCGACGCGGTCGGCGGCGTCAATGTGATGAATGGGCGCGACATCTTGGACACCCGCTATCCGGGACCGAATTACAGTTACGAAGTTTTTTCACTCAAAAAAGGTTTGCAGCATCTCGACGGCGCGACCGCCCTGCAATATGCCCGTGAAAGACACGATGACCCGCAAGGTGATTTCGGCCGGGCGCACCGCCAACAACAAATCCTCCAGGCAACTAAGGACAAAATATTTTCTGCCGATACGCTTTTGAATGTTATAGCTCTTAACAATCTTTTCAACGCTTTGGGAAACGACATACGCACCAACATCAGGCCGCAAGAATTTGAAAGCTTTCTGGAACTTTCCAAAAAACTGGACACGCAAAACATCGCGACTTCCGTGGTTGATGCCTGGAACAAAAACAGCCTTTTGAAAGTTTCCCATGTGCCCTATGGAAATATTAATGCGTTCGTGCTCATTCCCCGCGTCGGAATGGGAAATTACAGCGAGATTCAAAATCTGGCGAAAAATATTTTTGACCTAAACGCGTTAAGCCGCAATCAGACAGAGATTGCGCAGGAAAATGCCTACATCGCCCTCGTCAATCAAAGCGGCGACAGCCAGATAGTTTCCAAAATAAAAAATTTGCTGGTCAATGACTTGGGATATAAAAACGTCATTGTGATCAATGACAAAAACATTCTTCCGTCCGACACAACCACCGCCTATGACCTGACGGACGGCAACAAACCTTTCACTCTCAACGATTTGATTGCCAAATTGCCGGCCAAAGCGACTTACGACATTCCATTTGACATTCAAAGCCTGGCCTCCGGCAAAGACATTGACATTGTTGCTGGAATTGGAAATGATTTGCCGCCGAAGTATAATATGAATGAAGACAGTGTGCAGGATTTTACGAACGCGCAGGACAGTCAGGAATACATTGATTTGCTCAAATAATTTTAAATTTCAATTTTATGAAAGTCATTATGGGTCTCGGCAATCCGGGCAAGGAATATGAAAACACCCGCCACAACATCGGTTTTATGTTTATTGACAAGATAAAAGAAGCTTGGAATTTTCCCGATTTTGAATTCAACAAAAAATTCGATGCTGAAATTTCCAAGAACCAGATTGAGGGAAAGGAAATTCTTCTCGTAAAGCCGCAAACATTTATGAATCTATCGGGCGATTCCGCTCGGACGATTTTGGATTTTTATAAACTCACGCCCGATGATATTTTGGTGGTCCAGGATGATTTGGATATTGCCGTCGGAAAATATAAAGTTGCCACCGACTCCTCTTCGGCCGGCCATCACGGCATCGAAGACATTATTGAAAAAATCGGAACGCAAAAATTCCGCCGCATCCGCGTCGGCATCGGCGAGGCTACCAACGAAGGCGTGATCAAATGCCGCCTCGGCGCTCATGATTTCGTGCTGGGAAAATTTTCGGAAGAAGAAATGGAAAAAATAAAAAATATCGAGAAAGATATTTTGAATGAAATAAAAAATTTTATGAAATAAAAAAGGCCGCCGATCGGCGGTTTTTTTCTTTTGCTTTCCGCAATCCCGCGCGCAAGTGGCATCTTTGTTGTGAATTATCACATAAAAATACTCTTACTCTACTTGCAAAACTAAGGAGGATGTCTCGCTTTCGAACTTACGAACGAGATTGCGAAAACCAATCTCATTTTCTATATTTTTACACTAACGCTGAAGCGTAACAGTATTTCTGTTTTTTGTCAAATATTAAAATTATGTTAACATTCACAATATGCTCAGCAATAAAAATCAATGCGAAACAAAAATCAACTCGAATATTTAAACGCGCTCAATAAAATCAACGGCCTCGGTTCGCAACGGATGAAAATCCTTCTTAATTTTTTCGATTCGCCGGAAAATATCTGGCGCGCCGGCCTTTCCGACCTGAAAGCCAGCAAAGTTGGCAATGTCATCAGTGAAAAATTGTCCCAAGAAAGAAAAACAATCGATCCCGACCAGGAATGGGAAAAATTAGAAAAAGAAAGAATCGAAATAATTATACTGGATGATCCGGCTTATCCCCGATTCTTGAAAGAAATTCCCAATCCTCCCTACATTATATATAAGAAGGGAAATTTTGATTTAAACAGCGCACCCATGATCTCAATCGTCGGTTCGCGAAAATTCACTTCTTACGGCGCGCAAGCCGCGACTTCTTTGGCTCGCGACTTGGCCGGAGCAGGTGTCACAGTCGTAAGCGGGATGGCTTTGGGAATCGATGCCGTTGCCCACCGCGGCGCTTTGGATGCGGGCGGAAAAACAGTCGCAGTCTTGGGAAATAGTTTGGAAGATAAAAATATTGCTCCGCGGACCAACTTCAGCCTTTCCCGAGAAATAGTTGACAATGGAGCGCTCGTGAGTGAATTTCCGCCGGACACTTCGGCGGCACCCGGTAATTTTCCCGCTCGCAATCGAATAATTGCCGGATTGTCGTTGGGCACGCTTGTCATTGAAGCGGGAGAAAAAAGCGGTTCACTCATCACGGCCGCGCTGGCATTGGAGTTTAATCGCGAAGTTTTCGCCGTGCCTGGTTCTATTTTTTCTGCGCAATCAGCCGGCGCCCATGGCCTGCTAAGAAATGGTGCTAAAATTGTAACTAATGTCAAAGATATTTTGGAGGAACTGAATTTGGACGAAAAATCAAAAAATTCCGGCGCCATTCCCAAAATTCCGGAAAACAAAGAAGAAGAAATTTTATTGCAAATCCTGGGTGCTGATCCGCTTCACATTGACAATATCGCAAAACTCTCTAAACTGGGAACTGCAACTGCCGCCGGAAATCTGGCGTTGATGGAAATGAAAGGCTGGGTGAAAAATATCGGCGGACAGAATTACATTTTACTATAATTTTAAATTTTTTATGAAATTAGTCATCGTAGAGTCTCCAACCAAAGCCAAAACCATAGGCAAGTTTTTGGGAAAAAACTACAAAGTCAAATCTTCCTACGGCCATGTGCGCGACCTGCCCGCCAAAAAGATGGGCATTGACATTGAGCATGACTTCGAACCGGATTACACTATTCCCGCCAAAGCCAAGCCGCGCGTCGAAGAACTGAAAGAACTGGCTAACCAAGCCGAAGGCGTGATCCTGGCGACTGACGAAGACCGCGAAGGAGAAGCGATCTCCTGGCATTTGGTAACGGCCTTGGGACTCAACGAAAAAGAAATACAAAGAATTGTTTTTCACGAAATTACCAAAGGCGCCATCGAAAAAGCGTTGGAAAATCCGAGAAAAATTGATTTGCATTTGGTCGACGCCCAACAGGCGCGCCGTGTTTTGGACCGCTTGGTTGGTTACGAGCTTTCTCCCTTTCTTTGGAAAAAAGTCCGCCGCGGACTCTCGGCCGGGCGCGTTCAGTCGGTTGCGCTGCGCCTGATCGTGGAACGGGAAAAAGAAATTCAGAATTTCAAATCGGAAGAATTTTGGACAATCAATTTAAGACTAAAGACTGAAGATTCCGCCCAAGAGTTTGAAGCGACACTTGCCGAAAAGAACGGCGGAAAAATTGAAAAGACCGTCACACTCAAACTTTTTGCCGGCGATTATAAAACGCGCCAGACAATCATCACTGACAAAAAAACAGCTGATGAAATTTTAGCCGATCTCAAAGGCGCAACGTATAAAGTTTCCGACGTCGCCAAAAAAGAAACTTTGCGCACGCCGCCCGCGCCGTTCACAACCTCCACTTTGCAGCAAGCCGCCATCAACAGTTTGGGATTTTCATCCAAGCAAACAATGTCGATCGCCCAGAAACTTTATGAAGAAGGCCGCATCACTTACATGCGAACCGACTCGGTCAATCTTTCCATGGAATCAATGCTCGCCGCCCAGAAAGTGATCACTTCCCGATTCGGCAAGGAATACGCACTGGAAAATCCGAGATTTTACAAAACCAAATCGAAAGGCGCGCAAGAAGCGCATGAAGCTATCCGGCCGGCCTATCCGGAAAAGACTCCCGACGATCTTAAAGAAGCGCTTGATGCCAATCAATATAAATTGTATCGCTTGATTTGGAACCGGATGATCGCCTGCCAGATGCAGCCGGCCAAATTCGCTTCAGTCAAAGTGGATATTGCGGCAGAAAATAAAGAGAATAAATATTTGGTGCGCGCCAACGGCTCGACCTTGATTTTCGACGGCTATTTGAAAGTTTATGGCGAAGTAACAGAAGAAAATATTTTGCCGCCGCTTGAAATCGGAAATGATTTGAATTTAGTCGATGTAATATCCAATCAAAAATTCACTTCCGCTCCCCCGCGTTACAGCGAAGCGACACTCGTTAAAGTTTTGGAAGAAAACGGCATCGGCCGACCGTCGACTTATGCCCCAACTATTTCCACGATTATCGAAAGAAAGTACGTCGATAAAAATGAAGAGAAAAGATTATATCCATTGGAAATCGGAACACTGGTGAGTGATCTTTTGGTCGATCACTTCCCGGATATCGTCAACACGAAATTCACCGCCACGATCGAAGAAGATTTCGACGCCATCGCCGAAGGAAAAAGAGAATGGGTGCCGGTCATTCGTGATTTTTACGGACCGTTCCATAAAAATCTGGCGGAAAAAACCAAGGAAGTTAAAAAGGAAGACTATCAGGAAAAACTGGATCGCAAATGTCCGGAGTGCGGCGGCGAGCTGATCGTCAAATTTGGCCGCTTCGGAAAATTCATCGCCTGTTCCAACTATCCTACTTGCAAACATACAGAGAAGACCGCCGAAGAAAAAGCGGAAGCCGAAGAACACAAAGGCGTCATCTGCGAAATCTGCGGAGCGCCGATGGTGGTGAAACGCGGAAAGTTCGGCAGTTTCTTGGGCTGTTCCAATTATCCGGAATGCAAAAACATCAAACGAATTGAAAAAAAGACCGGAGTAAAGTGTCCCAAATGCAGTGTGGGAGAAATTGTGGAAAGAAAATCCAAAAAAGGCCGATTGTTTTACGGCTGCAACAGATTTCCGGATTGTAATTTTGCTGTCTGGAACAAACCGACCGGCGAGACTTGTCCCAAGTGCGGATCGCTCCTGGTCTTCGCCGCCAAAGGCAAAGTGAAATGCTCCAGCAAGGAATGCAAGTTTGAGAAGTAAAAACTTTTTTCTTCATACAAAAACCGTCCTGTTGATCGGGACGGTTTTTTTTCAATTTCTATTGCAAAAATTTTTTGACTTCATCCAATGCGCCGGAAAATTCCGGAAGATGGTCCTTAAACAACAGCAAGCGATTAATCACCTTCTCGCCGTTCTTGTTTTTGTACGATTCGGCGATTGTCAAGTAGTTGCTTCCATTTGAAGCTTTCTTCACATCGAAGAAATAAACTTTGCTTCCGGCTTTCACCATTTGCGAGTGCACTTTTTCCTGCACCTGCACGTTTTGTGTTTGCATTTTGTTTTTGTATCAGCACCTCAAGTGCTGATTATTAAGTTATTAGGACGGAGTTACTGCAGACCTCCTAGGCTTGTCCGCCGTCCGATTCTTGTGTACGGAATCTAACAGCAAGCCATAGTGATATTTTATCACTGCTATTATCACTGTCAATAGCTGAGCTGTGGATAACTCGCAAAAAATTATTTAAATTTTAATTCTAATACAAATTTTTCCGCTATCTGTTCAAATATGTAACCGTCAGTTGTAAAACAGTTGCAAAAACCACCCAAAGCAGATATGGGATTTGAATATAGCTGACCCAGCGCGCATGCGGATAGATTGCCGCCATCGCCCAGACCAGCGTGCCGAGAACCAGCAGAATATCCAATGCTGCCAGATAATTATTTTTTAGTCCGAACTGGATCGGCGTGAAAGAAAAATTAAAGATAAGGTTCAAAATGAATGGTAACGCAACCAGGAACGGGATCTGTTTCTTGAGCAGCATCCAAAAAACTTTTCCGAATGAAATCGCAATCAGAACATACAAAAAAGTCCAGACCGGCCCGAAGACCCAGCCCGGCGGGGCCCAAGAAGGCCTCTTAAGTTGTTGATAATAATTGTAGGTTTTGTTCATTTTTTAATCACATAATTTTTTCCGTATCGATAATGGATTTTTCTTATATATTTATTATACCATTAAATAATTTGGGGAGCGCTTTTTTGAAACGCTCCCCATGATATCTTGCTGCACTAATTAAGCAGGCGCCGGTAAATGTTAAGATCTTTGGCGCTGAAAACCACGAACACGACCTCCTCGACACTGACTTTCTCCTCGGCCAAAAATTTCTTGACCGTATTGACGGCGATCTTGGCTGCCTTTTTCTTCGGATAGCCATAAATGCCGGTCGAGATGCACGGGAACGCGATCGACTTGAGACCTTTTTCGTTGGCGCGCTTCAAGCTTTCGCGATAACAGCTCGCCAAAAGTTCGGCTTCGTGCCAGTCCTCTTCGCCATACACCGGACCCGGCGTATGGATGACGTATTTTGCCGGAAGCCTGTAACCTTTGGTTATTTTCGCTTCGCCGGTTTTGGCTCCGCCCAGCTTCCGACACTCCTCAAGCAAACTCGGACCGGCCGCGTAATGAATCGCGCCATCAACTCCCCCGCCACCCAACAAAGAAGTGTTGGCCGCATTGACAATGGCATCGACCGCCATGATTGTAATGTCTCCGCGCTGCACAGATATTTTGGCTTTGGATTTAGCCATATTCTCCTCCGTTTTTACTTGCAGATCTTAGCAAGATATTTATTGCGACCACAATGTGGTCAGTACGTTATAGCATGTTTTCCTAAATATATCAATACATGCGAATCGCTTCCAAAGATTGGATGATGATCGCGATGCTGTCGACATCTCTTAGTCAAAACTTCGTGCTTATTATTGTTGCGGTCGATACAAATTACGGTTTTCATGTTTTATTCAGAAAATTTATATTCTGGCTTTCTGCAGAAAGACAGAAAGATTGTTTCACTCTTAGAATGTTCTTATGAATTTTAAGAAACGTTGGCCGTACGGAGATAGCGAATGACCAACTCCCCTGCCATGTCTAGATTTATTAATAAGACCAGCTTGCACAAGCTTTTTGGTATGCTCAGAAATGGTTTTGATATTACCATTCATAATTTCACAGATGCTGTCCAATGTTGCTCCATCATTTTCAGCCACAATAAAAAGAATTTCGATCCGCCGATGATTAGCTACGCCCTTCAAATGCCGTTCCATCTGTTTCGAAGTCTTTTGTTGCTTTTCAGTTTTCTTCCGCTTTTTCGCAAGCATAATTTATTTTTGTCTTTGTTTTTATTATATCATAACAAACGCAATTCTGGCTTTCTGCAGAAAGACAGAAAGTACATATGTTCTGGTTGTGTGTTCCTATTCTACGTCGATCTCGGCCGCCTTGTCTTTTGATTTTCCCTCATTTATACTGATTGTATTATGAATATGCTCACAATCGAGGATGTTTTGAATAATTTGAAAGTGGAACGGACGCCTAAGCGCGAAGCATTGATTCGAAGCGCCTATGAGTTTGCGTTGGCCGCCCACCAGGGCCAAAAGCGTAAATCCGGCGAGGACTATATCCAGCATTCCCTCCACACCGCCCTCAATCTTGCCCGCATAGGCATGGCGTCCCGGACAATCGCGGCCGGTCTTTTGCACGATGTGCCGGAAGATACCAGCGTCACGCTCAAGGAAATTGAAAACAAGTTCGGCAAAGAGATCGCTTTTATCGTAGATGGCGTGACTAAATTAGGGAAGATCAAGCTGCGGGAATCCAAAGAAGAGCTGGATCTGGAAAACCTGCGCAAAATGTTTCTGGCAATGGCCCAGGACATCCGCGTCGTTCTTACTAAACTGGCCGACCGCCTGCACAACATGGAAACTTTGGACGCTCTGCCGGAAAACAAGAGAAAACGGATCGCGCTGGAAACTTTGGAAGTCTATGCCCCGATCGCCAACCGTTTGGGAATCGGAGAAATCAAGGGCCGCTTGGAAGACTTGTCTTTCAAATATCTCGATCCGGAAAATTACGCGTTTACAAAAAAAATAGAAGAGGAAGAATACGAGGCCCGCAAAAAATATGTCGATAAAGCCGTCAGTGAACTGAAAAAAGAATTGCTTAAAGAAGGCATTCGAGTCATCGAAATTTACGGCCGAAGCAAACGGCTCTATCGCCTCTTCCAAAAACTCAAGAAGCACGATATGGACATTCATAAAATTTATGATCTGGCCGGCATTCGCATCATTGTGCCGGAAGTGGCCGACTGTTATGAAACCCTCGGCATCGTCCACAAAAAATACCGCCCTCTGGTCGGCCGGATCAAAGACTATATTTCCCTGCCCAAACCCAACGGCTATCAATCTATCCACACCACCATTTTCGGTCCGGAAGGAAAAATTTTGGAAGTTCAGATTCGCACCAAAAAGATGGATACGGAAGCGGAATTCGGAATCGCCTCTCATTGGATTTACAGCGACAATAATAATAACCGATGGAAGAGTTTGCTTTTCGGCAAAAAAAAGAAAGTTCCGGAAGAAGAACTGACCTGGGTAAAACAACTGCGCGAGTGGCAAAATGACATCGGCAAGGATGATCAGGAGTTTCTAGAAGGGCTGCACATAGAATTTTTTAAAAATCATATTTTTGCTTTCACGCCCATGGGCGATGTTATCGACCTGCCGGAAGACGCCACGCCGATCGACTTTGCCTATAAAGTCCACAGTGAAATCGGAAACCGGGCGACCGGCGCCAAAGCGGACGGCCGGATAATACCTCTCGACCACAAAATTCATAACGGAGAAGTGATTGAAATTATGACTTCCAAAGAACGGAAGGGTCCTTCCCAAGATTGGTTAAAATTCGTCCGCACGAGTTTGGCCAAAGCTCAAATAAAAAAGTCGCTCAAGAAAAACGGACTGTGATTCATTCCATATCTTCCGCCCGCAAATAAACCGACTGTCCCGGCGCCACTTCTTCGGCGATAATTTTTTTGGCAATTGCATCCTCGATTTTGTCCTGGACGTAGCGCTTGATCGAACGCGCGCCGAAAATCGGATCGTAGCCTTTTTCGATAATCTTTTTAATCATGCTTTGATCCAGATCAATCTCGATATTTTTCTTTTCATAAATGCGTTCGGCGGCTTTCTCCACAATAAGTTCGGTTACCTTGGCCAGCGCTTCGCTGTCCAAACTGGTGAAGAACAAAACTTTCTCGAAGCGGTTCAAAAATTCCGGCTTAAAAATTCCGTTTCTGATGACATAATCGATCACTTGGCCGTTCAACTCTTTGCTGGAAATATTTTTTTCAATTCCTTCTTTGATTATTTCCGACCCGGCATTGGATGTGGCGATAATAATCATATTTTTAAAAATTATTTTCTTCCCGAAAGCGTCCGTCAGCCAGCCTTCGTCCAAGACCTGCAAAAATAAATTCAAGATGTCAGGATAGGCTTTTTCAATCTCATCGAGAAGAAGCACCGAAAAAGGATTCTCCGAAACCGAAGCCAAAAACTGGCTGCGGATATTCATCCGGTCCGAACCCAAAATTCTTTCCACCGAATCGGGCGCCTGAAATTCACTCATGTCCAGCCGGATCATCCGGTCTTCCGATCCGAAGTAAGCTTCTGCCAGTGCCTTGGCGGTTTCCGTTTTTCCGACTCCGGTCGGTCCCAGAAAAAGAAAACTGCCGATCGGTTTTTTCGTGTCGGAAATTCCCGCCCGCGACCTTCTCATCGCTTCCGAAATCTGCTTGACCGCTTCGTCCTGGCCGATCACTCTTTGATGCAAAATTTCTTCCAGATTGGAAAGCCTTTCTCTTTCTTCTTGCTTGACCTCGCCGACCGGAATTTTCAATTTCTCCTCAAACAGCTTGTCTACATCTTCCTTCATCAAAAAATAATTGCCGGATTGCTGAAACCAGCGAATCAGAGCTTCTTCCAGAAGATCAATGGCCTTTTCCGGCAGAGGACTGTCGGTAATATATTGGTCGGACAGTTCTACGACTTCTCTGATCGCTCGATAGGTGGCGATAACTCGGGAATTTTCTTCTTTTTCCAGCGTATGCAGCAAAGAAACTGTTGTTTCCTCTTTGGACAATTCATTGATGAGCACCCTGTCAAAATATTTCATAAGCGAACTGTCGGACTCCAGATCGGAATGAAATTCTGAAGGCGAAGTCAATCCAATCAGCTGGAATGTCGGCATTGCCAAATATTTTCCCAAAAGACTGGCGATGTCGAATGAAACATGCTTGCCCAAAAATTCATGGATATTATTAATAACCAAAATGACATTTCCGGCATAGGCCGACTCGCGAAAAATCATGTCGATCCTCTGAAAAAAACTATCTCCGGATCCTGAAGCGATTTTATGAAGATCGAGTTCCAGCATTCGCTTGTTCAAGAGCGCCGGCATCGCTTTTTCCTCCTTGATTTGGCAGGCCAGAAGTTTGATCAATGTTTCTTTTCCAACTCCGGGCTCCCCCACCAGCATGATGCTGTTTTGAACCGGCCGGGAAAGTATCAACTCGATCATTTCGAGATCTTTCTTATGGCCTAGCGCGTAAGCGTCTTTGTAAAAATATTCTTTGGTCGGAAGTTCGATCGAATATTTGTCCAACTCCACCGTATAGGCATAGGCCCAGCTTTTGCCAAGCGGCGGAAAAGCCGCCAGCTTTTCTTCTTTCCAAAACTTAAATTCATCGTCGACTTTTTTCTGGCGATGGATTTCCCAAGCCAGAATATTTTGAAAATCGGATAGTGAAAGTCCGATCGCACGCAGACTTTTTTCCAGCCGGACAGGATCGGAAAAATTTTTCCGAAATTCCTCGTCCGGACCGGAAAAACCCAGCCGGTTCCAGACTCGCAAAAACCATTTTTCGCGCGCGAGCGCCGGCAAGGTTTTTCTCTCCCAGTCTTTTTTGGCTGATTCCGCAAAACCGTAAACTGAAACGACAAACATCCAAACGGAAAAAAACAGAGTGTCGCCAACCGCGATTTTATAAAAATATCCGGATCCGGAATTTTCCCGGAAAAATCCCGCGAAAATTATCAAAGCAAAAATAAAAACCAAAGGCAGTCCCAGCCACAATATCAAACCGGCAATCCCAAAAATGAAAATTGCCGCTTCCGCCAGAAGACCGGCAACAATAACAGGCAGGCGGACAACGGCGCCCAGCGCGCGCGAGATTAAATTGCCTATAAATTTATTGAAAGACAAAATCGGATGGAATCCGCGCCAAGAAACAAAAGCAACGTCCCGCTTCCAAGGATAAAAAAGCGTCCGAAAAAGAATTCCGACCGAAAAGAAGTGCCAGGAATATTTCAAAAAGTTGCGAAAAATTTCTAGAAAATTTTTAATTCCCTCCGTGTAATGCCAGAGAAAATAATTTTTCATTATTCTATTTTAGAAATTATATTGTTCAATTCCTCCGGGGAATAAAAATCGATAATGATCCGGCCGCCGTTTCCGGATTTGGAAATTTTTACTTTAGTGCCTAGCTTGCCGGAAATGCCGTCCTCCAGCGCTTTAATTTCCGGATCAATATTTATCATCCGCTTGTGAGTTTTGACGGAAATTTCTTTGGTCTTGTTTTCCACCTGCCGCACGGTCAAATTATTCTTGACGATCATCTCAAAAAGCGCCCGCTGTTTTTCCGGATTCTCCAGAGCCAGAATAGCTTTGGCATGGCCTTCCGAAATTTTTCCTTCCGCCAGGGCTTTTTGAATTTCGACCGGCAGACGCAGCAGCCGCAATTTGTTGGCCACCGCGCTCCGGCTTTTGCCCATCTTAGCAGCGATTTCTTCCTGTCCCAGATCAAAATCTTCCGCCAGTTTTAAATAGGATTTCGCTTCTTCGATTGAATTTAAATCATGGCGCTGGACGTTTTCGATGATGGCCAGCTCCAGTTTCTGCTGTTCGGTCGCATCGCGCACGATAACCGGGACAGTTTGAAGCCCGGCCAATTTCGCCGCCTGGAATCTTCTTTCTCCGGCAATAATTTCATATTGGTTTTCTTTCCCAGTCACTACAATCGGCTGAATAATGCCGTGCTCTTTGATGGAAGCGGACAATTCTCGAAGTTTTTCTTCATCGAAATGCAGCCGCGGCTGATGCGGATTGGGAGAAATTTTAATAATTTCAATTTCCTGAACATTGCTCCGATTGTCTTGATTGTTTTGCGCAGCTGATGGCGGCTTTGCGCCGAAATAATTATAATCTTTTTCCGGTTCAGTTATTTTTTTCTGCGGAATAAGGGAGGATAATCCCCGGCCAAGGCCATAGTTTTGTGACATAAAAATCAGAACCACTGATTATCACATGAATTCATTGAAGACACGTGATGTGGTTATTGGTTATTGTATTTTTATTTTAAAAAATTTAAAATCATGCGAAATCAACGCTCTCAAGTGATGGTCATGCGGTTCAGACGGCGAATTTTTTGCTTTCTTTTTTATCCAATTCGATAATCTCGCGGGCCAGATTTTTGTACGCTCGCGCCCCTTTGGAAAGAGCATCGAAATTCAAAATCGATTTTCCAAATCCCGGCGCTTCCGCCAATCGGACGCTCCGGGGAATTATGCTGTCAAAAACGTGTCCCGGAAAATGATCCTGCACTTCTCTGATGACCTGGCGGGACAATCGATTGCGCTTGTCATACATTGTCAAAAGCGCGCCCATGATTTTCAGATCGGGCTGCAAATTTTCTTTGACCAGATTAATAGTGTTAAGCAACTGGCTCAATCCTTCCAGCGCAAAGTATTCGGTCTGCACCGGAATGATTATTTCATCGCTCGCAACCAGCCCGTTAATCGTCAAAAGTCCCAGGCTCGGCGGCGAATCAATGATGATGTAATCGTAATTCGTCCGGATTTCTCGCAAAACATTATAGAGGCGGAATTCCCGATTATCCAAATGAACAAGTTCTATGCCGGCACCGGCTAAATCCTGAGAAGACGGAATGAGATCGTGCCCCAATGTTTCCGTTTTAAAAATTATTTTGGATGGATGCTCGTCCAAAATCAGCGAATGATACAGGCTTTTCGCCACTTTGCGGATGTCGATGCCCAATCCCGACGACGCATTCCCCTGCGGATCGAGATCAACGAGCAAAACAAACTTTCCGGCTTCTGCCAGATAGGTTGCCAGGTTGATCGCCGACGTAGTTTTTCCCACCCCGCCTTTTTGGTTGACTAAGGAAATTATTTTTGCCATAATTAACTTTAGTATAACACAAATGCCTCGATGGCGGAATTGGTATACGCGCACGACTCAAAATCGTGTGGGAGCAATCCCATGAGAGTTCGACTCTCTCTCGAGGCACACAGTTCGCGAAAATAAGAAGATATGAAATCGAAATCGCTAAACGGCATTTACATAATGAACTCTATTTACGGTCTAGCCGGTTCCTTTATTGGGATTTTCGTGCCGATTTATTTTCTTAGCCGGAATATAAGCGTTGGCAATGTTTTTTTATTTTATCTTGTTTATAGTTTGGGAGTCCTTGTTTTTTTCTTTTTGGCCAATGAAATCGTACAGTTAATAGGTTTGCGCAAAACATCACTTGTCGGATATCCGATTCTTTTTTTATATTATTTTTTGGTTTACACGATCAATAAATACGCTACGCCGATTTATATCATTGCTCTGATAAGCGCATTGCAAACTTCTCTGTATTGGTTTCCATTGCATATTTGGATTACGAATATATCGACAAAAGAAAAGATGGGGGACGGGTTGGGAAAATTTTTCGCTTTTCCGAAAGCGTTGCAAATATTTGCTCCGGCAGTAGGCGGTTTTGTCGCGGTATTCTTTGGCTTTAAGGATTTGTTTATTCTCGCGGGAGTTGTTTATTTTATTTCAATCATCCCGCTTCTTTTTTTACCGGAGTTTCCCTATAGAAGCAGATTGAATTTAGGTAAAATAGTTGATTTGATTAAAGGATATTCCAAATACTTTTGGGCGGATACGATCGAAAATCTGCGAGAAGACGCGGAAGGAATCGTTTGGCCGATCTTTGTTTACTTAAGTTTTAAAAGCGTTCTCTCGATCGGTTATATCGGAACATTGGGAAGCATTGGTTCGGCTCTGTTTATATTTTTTGTGGGAAAATATTCTGATAAATCCGATCGTAAAAAAATGATGGCGGGCGGCGCCATCATTATTGCGGCAATTTGGTTTACCCGTTTTTTTGTGACATCTCCGATCGTTTCTTATGCCACCACGCTTGCCGTGGGATTTTTTGAAGCGCTGATCCTTATTCCATTAAACAGTGTTGTGTATAATACGGCAAAAGTGGAGGGCGGAGCGCAATTCATTTTGTTCAGAGAATTCGCTGTCGTTGCTGGACGGATATTTCTATACACCATTGCTTTACTGCTTATTTATAATATTAGATATGTTTTCATTCTGCCGGCACTGGTCGGACTTTATTTTATTTATTTGTCGCGTAAAAATCTAGAGGTAAGGGAGACATAGTCGTTTTAAATCCTGCTGTCCAAAAACTCGATGGTAAAGAAACGCCCCGTCTTTTCACTATTTACTGTGCGCTTTGCGATGCGCGGCCAAGTAAACATTTTCCAAAAGACACGCGATCGTTACCGGACCGACGCCTCCCGGCACCGGTGAAAGAAAAGAAGCAATGTTTTTGACTGATTCAAAATCTACATCCCCCACCACCTTGTCGCCCGCGCGCGTGATTCCTCCGTCGATCACAATCGCTCCTTCTTTCAACATATCGCCCTTGATCAATCCGGGCACGCCGCAAGCCGTAATGACAATATCTTTCGTTTTTATTTCCTCCAAGTTATTAGAAATTTCTTCTTTTAAAATATAATCGGCGAACGTCCCGTTCTCTTCCAGCGCGAATTCCATTGTCTTACCAAATTCGTCGGAGTTGGCAATGACTATCGCATCGGCATTATTCAGATTAATTTCCGTCGCTCTGAGCATTTCCAAAACAGCCTTCGGCAGAACCGGAAAAAATCTTTCCCGCCCTTCAAAAAATAACCCGATATTTTCCGGATGGAAACCGTCCACGTCTTTTTCCGGCCGGATGAAATTTATTATTTTATTTTTATCCAAGTGGGACGGCAAGGGAAGCTGGACGATTATCCCGACAATATTTTCATCCCGGTTTAATTCATCAATTTTTTCCAAAATCTCCGCTTCCGAAACGGTTTCGGGAAATTCAAACTTTCGAAAATCAATCCCGACTTCCCGAGCCGCTTTTTCTTTCAGGCTGACATAAATTTTCGAAGCTTCATCTTGCCCGACCAAAATAACCGCCAAAGACGGTTTCAGATTTTCTTTTTCTATATTTTTTTTGACTCTTGCAAGGATCTTTTTCGAGATTTCCTTACCGTTTATAATTTCTGCCATATTTAAAATACAACACTTAATCTAGAAGCTAACAGCTGAAAGCTAAAAGCTATACTATTTGTAACGCAAAGCGTCCAATGGGTCAATTTTACTGGCGCGGCGGGCCGGCACAAAACCGGTAAGAAAACCAACGAAAGCCGCGAATCCGATAATCGCCAAGACAAACCAAAGCGGGCTATAGAAGAGGCTGACCGCCTGGCCGCCGAAACGGGAGGCGATAAAATTAATGGCTAAATTAAAAATCTGGCCGCCGATAAAGCCCATCAGCACGCCGCCCAATCCTCCCAAAAATCCCATGATCGCCGATTCCATAATAAACATCAGCGAGATGCCGATGTCGGACGCTCCAATCGATTTCATAATTCCAATTTCTTCCGTCCGTTCAAGCAAGGCGATGGTCATCGTGTTAAACATACCGATGGCACTGACAACCAAAGCGATGACGCCGAAAAGCATAAGAATGATCTGAATGACCCGGAAAATCTGATTGGCCTGATCGACCGTATCGGAAAGCGACGAAACCAGAAGTCCGGTCGACAAAATTTTATCCCGCACCGCCGCCATATCCGTCTGGGAATCACATTTGACCTTTACGGCGGAAAAGTCGTCGATTTTCAAATCGGCCAGCGAAGCGGAATGGATGTAAACCGTATTATCCTGGCCGTCGATATAGCCCGCGACTTTGTATTTGGTCTGGGAATCAATCCTGTTGAAATTACTTTCCAATCCGTTTTGGTCGGCACTGCCTTTTGCAGGAATGTAGAATGTAAACGTAAGCTCCTTGCCAATCATTTGTTTGGGATCTTGGACGCCGAAAAGCTGGGCGACGGAAGATGTAATCACAATATTGTCCGGATTTTTATCGTCGAGCGTTTGTCCGGCCGTCATTTTGACTCCCCCCAGTTCCAAATAGGAAGGTTCCGTTCCCATCGCCATGATGTCAGCGGAAAGATTATTCAAATGTCCTTGCGCCGTCAGCTGGAAAGAAGGACTCACCTCCGTAACCCCCGGCATCGCCTTGATCTTGCTGATCATATCGCCATTGAGCGCGACCAATCCCGATTTAGCTTCTGAAACATCCAGTGTTAAAAGCGAATCAGAGGTAGTAATCCTTTCCAGCAAAGTTTTCTGCAATCCGTAACCCAGCGAAACCAAGAAAAGGATTGCGCCGATGCCGATGCCCATGCCCAAAATCGTCAAAAGCGTTCGGGAAGTTCTCGCTTTAAACATACGAATCGATAATTTGAACAGGTCGATAAATTTCATATTACGAAGAATATCTTAATAGCATTAATATTTCGATTTCTTTTGTCATTTTTTCCGCCGTATTTCTATAGAGCCCCACGCCTCCGACATTTATCGGCGCGTCCAAACGCTGGTCCAATCCGGCTCCGTCAATCTTATTGTCGATTCTAAGTTTCAGGAAAGATTGGAAATGCTGCTTGATTTCCGGATCCATCTTAACTTTAAAAATATTTATCAGATAATCTGCCAGCAATGCCGAAGACTCGGCTGAAGGTTTTGTTTTGATTGTTTCCACCTGCTCCATAATATCGCCAATCCTTCTTGAAAAAGACTCGGCGCGCAATTTGTTCCAGCCAGCGCCGCCTTTTTCAAAATCAAGGTCAAGACTGTCCTGCAAGCCCTTGATTCCGATATTTTTAAACAGGACATCTTTTAGAAAATTTTCCGCAGTATTAAGCTGTTCTTCGGTAAGTTCCGAAATAACGTGCGTCAGGAGCTGCTTGGCTTTGAAAGGAACAAGCAAAGCTCCGATCTGCTGCGAAGAAAAATTTTTGAAAGTCCTCATCAAGATTCTGACTTCATTAGGCACCGATTCTTCTTCCTTCTTTTCTCCTGATATTTGTCCTTCTTCAACTGCTTTTTCCGGACGCTTTTCATGATTAATCTCTTCTCCGATAATGTGGCCGTCTTTCATTCGAATAACCCGGTCGGCATAGCGCAGATGTTCCGGATTGTGAGTGACCATAATGATCGTTTTTTTGTCCTGTTCATTAATGTCTTTCAATATATCCAGCACGTTCTGCGCCGATTCACTGTCCAAATTTCCAACCGGCTCGTCCGCCAGAATTATTTGAGGCTCGTTGACAAGCGAACGTGCGATCGACGCGCGCTGTTTCTGACCGCCGGACAATTGCTCCGGAAACTTATTTGACTGCGCTTCAATCCCGAAACGCTTCAGCAGTTCCAAACCTTTTTCGTTCCGTTTCTTCTTGTCCTCGCCGCGAAAAACCTTCGGCAGGCAGACATTGTCCAGAATGGTAATTGAAGAAATAAGATAAAAGGCCTGAAAAACCATGCCGATGCCGCTCTGATGCAGCACAACTTTTTCTTTTTTAGTCATGTGCGAGATATTTTTTCCTTCGATAATGACTTCTCCGGTCGTTGGAGCCTGCAGACCGGAGATAGAATAAAGCAAGGTCGATTTCCCGCATCCAGACGGACCAAAAATTATAATATATTCATGCGGATATATCTTCAAATCAGCCCCTTCCAGCGAACGGACTTCGTTTGACTTGCCCTTGTTATAAATGACATTTAAATTTTTGACTTCAATGATCGGATCAGCCATTATTAATTTTTGTTTTTGATTTCTTAAAACAATTTAAACACATTTTCCCTTGTAATTATTTTATCATCTTTTTGTAAATCATAAAAGCAACCTGGCAGAATATTCAAGATTGCTTAAAAAAATTCTTATTTTT